>CAZNQT010000460.1:0-4526 GCA_964574885.1 uncultured Pirellulales bacterium | reverse complement strand
TCTTTTTTTCAGATCTTCAATGGCCGGCTTAATGGATTCGTCCAGGTGCATAATGATCCCTTTCCCGAATTGCTTCTCGATCTGGGCGAGGGTTCGGTCCAGAGCATCGGGGGTTTTCACGGCGATTTTTGTTTTTTTAGCAGCTTTGGCCATTTGTAACTCCTTGATTTAACAAACTGGTTCGTGGAATTTTCATTCCGACACAGTTCATTATCCGTAATATTAGTCACCTGTCAAGGGGGCATGGTGCAGGGGGGTATAAATGGGACCACCCGGCTTCAAGTCGCTCTGAAAGACCGTGATCGTCGAGACGCTTTGTTGGCCGAGGGAGTCTAGGGTGGTTCCTTCAACCACGTTGCGAACAACCTTGCCGGCGTTGGCCTGGCGGATACGTGCCAGGGTTAGATGACCGCTAAAGGCGCGCTGTTCGCGGGGAAATCCGAGTTTATTCACCCAGTGATCGACCCGCTTGGCAAGTTGTTTTAATTCCGATTGGCCTTCGGTGATCCCGATCCAGAGTACTCGGGCAGGCCCCTTGGGCGGAAAGCAGCCGCAGCCGCCGACGCTAAACGAAAACGGCTGGAATTCCGATGCCGCACGTGTGGCAGCGGCGCAAATCTCCTGAAGGTCTTGATCCGAAACGTTTCCTAGAAATTTCAACGTGAGATGGATCTGTTCCGGTTTGACCCATTTGATAGAGGATTCATTGCCGGAGAGTCGCTTGCGAAACATTCTTTGCTGCTCCGCGAGCCGGTTTTTGATCTCTTCCTCCAATTCAATCGCAATGAAACAGCGAATCGACGTCATATTTTCCTTAAAAACTTTTTATACTTGTTCTTTTCGCCAGCGTCTAAGTTGCTTTTCCCTGACGATACCCACAACGATTCCACCGAGGGCAAAAATTCCGATAATAAACGGCCAGATCATATGGCTTTTTTCAAGATAAGATTCCTGTGGATCTTCGGGATTGTACCAGATTTGAACTCTGTCTCCGACTTTATACTTTTTTTCCCACGTCTTTTTCTTGAACAACCATGCAAGTTGCGCTCCCTTAACTTCTTTTTCTTTCACTATAAAAATATAGCTTACACACAAGTGAACACCGATTCTATGAAAGTGCCTTTCGCGAATTTCCGTAATTGTGGCTTCGCTGGATTCGGTTGCTCTTGTTATAGGGGCATGATCGAAATAAAATAATATTATACTGAATATCAAGAGTAATCCGAACAGGAAAACCAAGGTTTTCGGATGCTCTTCCCACAAAAATTCAGTTATTGATGAGTCCATCTACATATATCTTATCGTGATATCGTAATTTGTCATTTTATTTATCAGAGTCCGCCGGTTGAGCGGGCAAGGCGTACCAAAACGCGGTGGTGGTCCATAAGGCGTTTTTAATATTCGGTTGACTCGTAAATTTTTTCGAGATAATCCATTGTTCCTCCGCAACACGTATATTGCGTTGAAACTGAAAGGCATCGTTGAGGTGGAAGGAATATACCGTAGGATAACCGGGTCTGAGATCCACAAACCCGGAGACGGCTTTACGGTCGAACCTACACCACCCACTGTTGAAGTATTCTTCGGATCCGGTACCGTGATAGCTGGGCGGCCAATCCTTTTCGTCGGTCCAAATGAGCCAATCGCCTTCGCCCCACCAGTAATCGGAAGGCCAAACGATCTGCAGCATAATCCCGACGTATTTCCCTCGACAGCGACGATCCAGGGCAATTTTCACCGGCAGGTTGAGGGAGCCAAGTTTGGGAGTGGCTTGGGTAGCGGCTTTGTCCTGCGTCCAGGTGGCGTGGAATCTGCCCCAGTTGTCAGGCAACGATACGCGTTTTTCCAGGTCAAGCTTCACTTCGAGTGTTTGTACTTTTACCGAACCCAGGTTCTCAAAGCGAATGACCGCACCGTTTTCAAATGGCATGGGGAATTTGCAATAGGCCTGTGACGGAGTCGTCCCCATCAGTAGGGAATGGTAATTGGTAGAAAACGATACTGGTTCTTTGGAAGGTTTTCTGCCGGTAACGGCATAAGGCGAAGAGGTTTCTTTGCCGTGGCCGGCATCGGCGTGGCCGAAGAAATATCCTACCGGCACATCGACGCTGGGATTGGCGGAGCCATCCCAAAAGATTTTCATACGTAGAGAACGCAGGACCTCCGGTGAGGCGGGTAGGGCGGTAATGCGCATTTGTTTTATCAAGCCGCAATTGTTGAGGGTAATTTCAGTAGCTTCTTTGGCGTTAAGCGAAAGCTTTCTGCTAATGGTCCATTTTTTCGGTTCGGCGGGCGGAGCCGACTCGGCCTGTAACCACCGGGCACAAGTTTTTTTCAACTGATGCTCTTCTTGCGAAGAAAGAGGCCAGGATAATGTTTTTACCGGCGTGTCCGCGGGATATGTTGTGTAGGTAACCTGCCAATAATTACTCCACATGATATTTTTCCAACCGGGTTGACCGTATTTTTCATTCGTCAACTGTACTAAAATATGCTTTTCAAAAGGGATAGGAAATAAAACGCCCGGGTACGATTTGTAGAACACCAGCGGATAGGGGATCGGGCCGTTTTCATCATCGAAAAATTTGTTGATTGGCATATCGAAGGTGGCTTTGGGATTATGATCGATGAAAATCCGGATACGGGTATATTGAGTTTTTTCTCCCAGGAAACCGCAAAAAATTCGATGGATGCATCCGGGGCCGTTCTTATCCAGAAGAATGTTTTTATTTTGTTCGATTCTTTTGAAATCCCCGCCGTCGGCATTATTACCGGATCTGTCCCAGGTGCTGGACATGGCAGTATGGGAGTTTTCCAGTTCGGGCAAGTGATCTACCATGCTCATCCGGTTCAGGAACCAACAAATATCTCTGACTTGGGATACGGAAGGGTCAGCCTTGACGGAAAGATTTACTGTCAATACCAGAAGAACGATGGTTAGTGAAACTTTGTTGTTCATGAGGATTTTTTTACTCGATTTTTAAAAACAGACCATATTTTTGAGCTGTTGGAGTCTTTTGTCGATATCCTCCCGGCCGGCGGACTGCCAGCGGTTGAGGGAGAAATCTTCGATGACGAAGGAGGCGACGACGGTACCATAGGCGATGGCTTGTTTCAGAGTGTTCAGGTTGATGTCGGACTGCTGATCGAGAAAGCCCATCATGCCGCCGGCGAAACTGTCGCCGGCGCCGGTGGGGTCCTTGACGGCGTCGGTGGGATAGGCGGGCAGGACGAAGCATTCATCGTTTTTAGTCATAAGCAGAGTGCCGTGTTCGCCTTTTTTCACGACGACGAACTCGAGGCCCATCCGGACGATTGCGCGCGCCGCCGCAATGAGGTTGCTTTGGCCGGTGAACATGCGGGCCTCGGTATCGTTGAGTACGAGGGCAGTAATTTTTGGTAAGAGTTTCTCGAGGTCCTCGCGGGTAATTTCAATCCAGAAATTCATGGTGTCGGCGACGATCAACTGCGGCGAGGTGAGTTGTTCCAGTAATTGCATCTGTATGGCAGGGGCCGTATTGGCCAGGAAGACACATTCGCTGTCACGAAACTTTTCCGGGATGACGGGCGGCGCTTCGTTGAGGATATTCAGTTGAGTTTCCAGGGTGGTTGCTTCGTTCATGGCGCCCCGGTAGCTGCCTTTCCAGCGAAAGGTTTTGGAGCCGGCGCGTCGTTCCAGGCCGACGGTGTCGATATCGCGGCCATCGAAGACGCTCAAATAGTCTTCGGGGAAATCCTCCCCGACGGCGCCGACCAGCCGTACGGGGGTGAAATGACTGGCCGCCACGCTGAAATACGTTGCCGATCCGCCCAGACACTCATCCTGCGCGCCAAACGGCGTCTGTACTGAATCTATCGCTATCGTTCCGGTTACCAGTAATGACATTACATTCCTTTCCTATTAGTTTTAATAAATCTATGGTAATTATCATTCGCCAACTCCAAACTCCCGCTGGTCGCTTGGCGGTGCCACCCGTTAAGACTCAAAGAAATTAGTGTTTGATTCTGAACTTACATTCTGCTTTTAGCAAATAGGTCTTTGAAAAAGTCTAAGATGGTTTCTTCTTTGTAATCCTTAAATTCACCGGCGTCAAAATAGACGCCATAGCATACCGTGCATGCCTCATAATGAATGTGGCGCTGCTTCAGATCGACCATAGGGATCATTTTGGTATGACAAACGGGACAGTCGATTGTAGAGATTTGATCATAGGTTTTCCCAACTTTCGGGTCACCGATGTCGATGGTTTCGGATCCCTCAATAGCTTTAAGATGCTCTTGCTCCAACATATCGAACCAGATGCCCTTGCAGTTCGTGCACCGATCCACCTCGATATCCTGATAAGTTACTTTCTCCATTTCGCTTTTACACTTCGGACATTCCATAATGATACCTCCTATCTATTGATGGGGTAAAGTATCCCGTTACCAAACCAGAGAGAGCCACAGAACAATATGCATGAAGCTCAAGGCAAATCCAATGAAAGCCCAGACTTTCGGGTTATCACGCCATACTGCGATAGATG
>CAZNQT010000459.1:0-4531 GCA_964574885.1 uncultured Pirellulales bacterium | reverse complement strand
GCCAACAGTTTCACCGACGACGTGGAGTTCAGTGCCCAGGATGTTCCCCGGAGCGATATGAGTTTCGTACGGGAGTTGCTTGCGGCTGTCATCGAAGCGGGCGCGACCACTCTGAATATCCCGGACACGGTTGGGTATGCTTTACCAACGGAGTATGGCGCCCTGATCGCAGACCTGAAAGCGAACGTCCCGGGAATCGACCGCGTGATTATCAGTACGCATTGTCACAACGATCTGGGACTGGCGACGGCGAACTCTCTGGCCGGCGTTCTCAACGGCGCCCGGCAGATCGAGTGCACCATGAACGGACTCGGCGAGCGAGCCGGTAACGCCTCTTTGGAAGAAGTCGTGATGGCCATGAAAGTCAGACATGATTTATCCCAGGTCCGGACGGGGATTGTTACGAAAGAGCTTTATCCCACAAGTCGGCTGGTGTCGCGCCTGATGGGAATGCCGGTCCAGCCCAATAAAGCAATCGTCGGTGCCAATGCCTTTGCCCATGCTTCCGGTATTCATCAGGACGGGGTACTGAAAAAGTCGATTACCTACGAAATTATAACCCCGGAATCCGTCGGCGTACCCGGCAGCCGTATGGTGCTGGACCGCCACAGCGGCCGGCACGCCTTCAAGGCACGCTGCGCCGAATTAGGCATCGAACTCAGCGACGACATGCTGAACCAGGCGTTTGAAAAATTTAAAGACCTCGCCGACAAGAAAAAAGAAGTATTCGACGAGGACATCATAGCGCTGCTGGAAGATGAATTCGAAAAGATTCCTCAGGTATTCCAACTGGAGTATCTGCAGTGTGCCGCCGGTACGGGTACAATCCCCAATGCAACAGTGCGAATCCGTAAGGACGATGAAATATTGCAGGAAGCGTCCTGGGGAGACGGCCCCGTCGATGCCACGTATAACGCGATCCGCAAAGCTACCGGTATCGACGTCAAGCTGGAAACGTATCAGATTCGGGCCGTTACCGAAAGCAGCGAGGCCCTCGGCGAAGCGATCCTGCATATCCGCTCCGGCGACAGGGTATTCGTAGGCCGCGGCGTTAGCACCGACATTATCGAAGCCTCCGCCAAGGCCTACATCAACGCCCTCAATCACATGTTGGCCCGAAGTAATGGAAATAACCCTGGTTCCACTTGCGGTTAAGAATGATGAAGTTCAGTAAATATCAGGCATTAGGTAATGATTATCTGGTCCTGGATCCTCAGGATTGGCAGGAGGAACCGGACGCGGACCGGGTACGCCGAATCTGCCATCGTCATTACGGAGTGGGTTCCGATGGCATTCTATGGGGTCCCATTGCCGGAACGGGAACCGGTTTTCGATTGCGAATATTTAATCCCGATGGCTCGGAAGCGGAGAAAAGCGGCAATGGACTGCGAATCTTCGCACGTTACCTGTGGGATAAAAAATTGGTAAACCAGGAAAATTTTATTATGGAAACACTTGGCGGAAATGTCCGGGCTCAGGTACTCAAGCAGGGCAAATGCGTACGTGTGGAAATGGGACGGCTTTCGTTTGACAGCCGAAATATTCCCGTGACGGGACCGGAGCGAGAAGTGTTGCATGAAACCATCAAAATTAAGAATAAACCATGGACCTACTGTGCCGCCACCATAGGGAATCCACACTGCGTGGTTTTGGCGGATAATGTGTCTGCGGAAACGGCACGACAAATTGGACCTTTGATCGAAACGGATCCGCGATTTCCGCACCGGACCAATGTTCAGTTTATGAAAGTGCTGGATCGAAATAATATCCAACTGGAAATTTGGGAACGCGGCGCCGGTTATACCCTGGCCTCGGGCAGCAGCAGTTGTGCCGCAGCGGGCGTAGCTCGCAAACTGGGCCTGTGTGATGATAATATAACAGTTCACATGCCGGGCGGCGAACTGGAGATTATCGTCGATGAGAATTATGAAATTACCCTAACCGGACCGGTTACCAAAGTGGCAGAGGGATTTGTATCACAGGAGATGTTTCTGTAAGTCGAAAATCAATTGGTATCGCTTCAGGCGATATCTCAGATGAAAGAGGATATAAGACAATGAGTATGACAATAACGGAGAAGATATTGGCCGTGCATAGCGGTAAAGATGTGGTCAAGCCGGGCGAGTTGATCGACGCACGGCTGGATGTGATCATGTGTCACGATATAACCACCCCGGCGGCGATCTCCATGTTGGCGGCTAAGGGGATGGATCGGGTATTCGACACGGATAAGATCGTCGTAACGCCGGACCACTTTCAACCACCGAAGGACATTAAAAGCGCCGAACTGCACAAACGCCTGGATGCGTGGTCCAAAAAGCACCGGATAAAATATTATTATCCGCTGGGCAAGGCCGGCGTCTGTCATGCCCTCCTGCCCGAACAGGGGCATATTCGCCCTGGAGACGTAATCATCGGCGGCGACAGTCATACCTGTACCTATGGCGCGTTCGGAGCGTTCAGTACGGGCGTGGGTTCGACGGATTTGGCTGCCGGGATTGCCACCGGACAACTCTGGTTCAAAGTACCGGAGTCCATGAAATTTGTTTTAACGGGCAAACTGCCAACTGGCGTGTTCAGCAAGGATGTTATTCTGGAAGTCATCCGCAGGATCGGCACGGATGGAGCACGCTATCGGGCGATGGAATTTGTCGGCGAAACCTTAGCGGATATGTCTATGGAAGCGCGCATGACGATAACGAATATGGCCATCGAAGCCGGCGGCAAGAACGGCATTATGCCTGTGGACGATGTAACGCGCGATTATCTCAATGGACGAATGAAGAATACGAGCGATTACACGGTTTATGAATCCGACGAGGACGCCGAATACGTGTCGGAGGAGCAGGTGGATTGTTCGTTGCTTTCTCCGATGGTTGCGCTGCCGCATTTACCGAGTAACGGTAAGCCCATCGATCAGGTCGCCGGCCTGGAGATGGATCAGACTTATATCGGTAGTTGCACTAATGGCCGCATCGAGGACCTGCGAATTGCCGCCAAAATACTCAAAGGCCGTAAGGTGGCTATTCGAACCATCGTCGTGCCGGCTACCCCCCAAATCTGGAAGCAGGCCCTGGACGAAAAATTGTTCGATGTGTTTTACGACGCCGGCTGTGTGATTTCCGCACCCACCTGCGGCGCCTGCCTGGGCGGTTTTATGGGCATTCTCGCCGAAGGCGAAAAGTGCGTCAGTACGACCAACCGCAACTTCGTCGGCCGCATGGGACACCCCAGGAGCGAAGTGTATCTCGTCAATCCCGCCGCCGCCGCCGCCACCGCCATCGAAGGCAAGTTGGCAGATCCGAGAAAATACTTGTAAGGAAATACGAATACCTAAATCCTAAATCCTAAATCCTAAACAAATACCAATGAACAAAACTCAAAATTCAAAACAATATGATCTGGAAGATCGAACCTTAGAATTTGCTAAAAAGGTCAGGATGATTGCATGGAGCTTGAATAAAGATATTGCCAATTTCGATGATTGTAAACAATTAATCAGATCATCCGGGTCTGTGGGGGCAAATTACATTGAAGCGAATGAAGCTTTGAGCAAGAAAGATTTTATTATGCGCATTAAAATATGTCGCAAGGAGGCGAAGGAAAGTCGATATTGGCTACGACTGATAGAAACAAACAACGACACTAAACTTGAGCAAGAAAGACAAACTCTTGAAAATGAAGCCTGTGAACTAACGCACATTTTTGGTGCGATTGTTACCAAGAGCAGTTAATGATACTTCGGATTTTACGTGTTAATGTTTAAGTAATTTGATATTTGAAAATTTGTATTTGTTTAGGATTTAGATATTAGAATTTAGGATTTGAGCAAAGCGAGGTTAGTTATGGCTAAAGCACACGTTTACCAACGGGATCATGTAAATACGGACGAGATCATTCCGGCACGATATTTGAACTCAGATGACGAGATGGAGTTAGCGAAGCACTGCATGGAGGATATCGATGTTGATTTTGTTCGCAAAGTCGTTCCTGGTGATTTTATTGTCGCGGGCGAGGATTTTGGCTGTGGCTCCAGCCGCGAACACGCCGTCTGGGCCATCCGCGGCGCAAAAGTCGCCGCCGTTATCGCCGGTTCCTTTGCCCGGATCTTTTACCGTAACGCCATCAATTGCGGTTTCCTCGTCGTCGAACTGCCCGGCGTCAACCAAAAAATCAGGGATGGAGACGAACTGGACGTCGATGCCAAAAACGGTATAATCGCCAACCGTACCCAGGGGACAAAGTATGAGTTTACTCCCTTGCCGGACTTCGCCCTCAAAATGATCGAAGCCGGGGGATTGCTCAATACCCTGGCAAAGAAATAGAAATTACAAACCAGTAGGGTAGGCTGTGCCTACCAATTTTGTTGGTTACTAATAGAAACCATCGAATTCAGTAATAAAACAGAAAGGGAAACAACCGTGTACAAAATTGCAGTGATCCCCGGCGACGGGACCGGACCGGAATGTACTGTCGAAGCGGAAAAGGTAATGGCCGTTGCGGCCCAAAAATTCAACTTCAAGGTGGAGAC
>CAZNQT010000458.1:0-4546 GCA_964574885.1 uncultured Pirellulales bacterium | reverse complement strand
GGATTGTACCTGGTGACTACCTCCCTGACGGTGGTCGCCCGGCCGTCGAGCAAATATGGTGCGGTACGCCACGCTTCGATTAGGGAAGGCGTATCGAATTTTTCATCTTTTTCGCGATCCCTGCCGGTGCCAACGTTGTACTGTTTCAGATCGGTGTACAAGGCGCCGCTATGACAGTGCGCGCAACCTGCCTGGTGAAAAACCTGCTCCCCACGCCGGGCAGCGGGGCTGAGAGCGCCCTGGATGCGATAAGGACTGGGCGTGGGCTTTAAGGATTTCAAATATTCATCAATAGCCTCGGCTTCTGCTTCGGGGCGCACGGCGAACAGGATATGGCGAATGCCGGCGCGGACGGCGTCCTCGGCGGCGCCGCGGACGCCGGTGATCATGGCGGGGGGCGTCTGGTGGGCTAACACCATGCTCTTGGTATTTTTCGGATTGCCGATATCGTCGTTCATCAAGTCCCAGTTCAAAGCGTCGGTTCGACCGTCGGGATGACAACTCGAACAGCTTTGCCATTTCTGGAAACAGATATCGGCGTCATGGAATAATCTTTCCCCCTGTCGGACTTTATCCACCGCGACTTTGGGGCCGAGAGGAACGGATTGAGGGCGAGGTCGGATCTCAGGATTACAATCCACAATTCCCAGCGAGTCAGTAAAATACTCAGCGATGTAGGCTTGGGAACCGATGGCAACGATCCCGCGCGGTCCGATGCCGGTTAATTTAATTCGTCGTCGGAAACCGACCAAAAACGCCAAGTCATTAGGAACGTCTTCAGCGGATTGAGAAACGCCGGATTTCAATTGGCCGGTCGCGGCTTTGGTGAGTTTATCGTGCAATTGGGTACGGTCGATAACACTGAGTTCGTGAGTACCGGCCTGGGTCACGCAGATGTATTTGCCGTCGTCCGTACAGGTAACGCCCCAGGGATTGGCGGCGCCCAGGTCCACGTTGTCCGACAGAACGGTGTTCACTACTTTCTTTTGCTCGGCGTCGATAATGCTTAACGCGTTGGTATTCATCCAGCCTCGTTCCAGTTGGGTCGTGGGCAGTTGGTAACGAGCCAGAATATGGGTAACATACACATGTTTGCCGTCCGGGGAAATCGCCATATCTCTCAGACTGGTAGAGCCGTTGGGAAGTCGAAGGTTTTTTTCCACCTTTTTTTGGTTCAGATCGATGACCGAAACCACCGCGGCAGAATAGGCGCCGTCGGCGGGAC
The DNA here is from genome assembly GCA_964574885.1 of uncultured Pirellulales bacterium. Classification (GTDB taxonomy): domain Bacteria; phylum Planctomycetota; class Phycisphaerae; order Sedimentisphaerales; family SM23-30; genus JAFGFX01. The sequence continues at coordinate 3,321 of CAZNQT010000458.1, read as the reverse complement.
CGGCGGGTAAATGGTTGGCGACGTAGAGGGTATTACCGTCCCGCGTAACAACGGCGGCAATCGGTTCCCGGGGAACGGGGATCCGCACGCTGACCTTGCGGGAAGCCATATCTATAACGGCGATATTATTATTAAACCGATTACAGACATAAAGCCATTGGCCGTCGGGACTGAACACGGGCGCATTGGGCGTGTGACCAACCGGAAGGTGGAATGTCTGCTGTTTGCCTGGTACATCCAACATGAAAACTTCGCCTTGCGCCGCCGTCGTTACGCAGAGCTGCTTGCCATCCGGACTTAAAGCCAATCCGCTGACCGGATTCGGAAACGGATACTGATGGATCACTCGATTCGCGGCGATATCAAAGACGGCAACTTTCTGCCCCGTCACTTCGGCAATATAAAGCACCTGCCCAGAGGGATCGGCGACTACAAAACCAGGGGATAGATACGAAGTCTCAGCGGCCAGACCGGAAGAACCGGGAACCCATAAGCAGATTAGAATCCAAAATCCGATGCCGCTGAGTAAGGGGTTTTGACTCTTCATCCAAATCCAACTCTGTTTTTTCATCGCGGTTGCAGTCAAGGTTTTCACGCCCTTTTCCTCCTGCCATACTTTTTCGTCCCCTGAGGGATTTTAGGAGTAGGCATTATATCGCGACTCCTACGGGGCGGCAAATTATTTATACTTCCCATTTACCGCGATTTTCCTCCCTGCCGGCGTACACCATCGAGACGTGACGAAAGGGAGAATTTATGCAAGAGATAATGCTCAATACAGTGCAATTTTTGGTATGGCCCGGTTAATTATGGTGTTTCAGGAGGCCATACCGTCGTATTATTCGTGAAATCCGTCGTTAGCCGATTCGTTCCCGCAGCCACTTACACCACGGTTCAATCCCTTCCTGGGTGCGACAGGACGTGTGAAATATCGTCAGCTCCGAGTTCGCACGACGCGCTCCCGCTTCGAATTGGGCTACGTCAAAATCGAGGTAGGCAAGCAAATCGATTTTGTTGAGAATACACACATCGGCCTTGTGATACGCGGCGGGATATTTCAACGGTTTGTCATCGCCTTCCGCGGTGCTGGCCACCACCATCCGCAAATCTTCACCCAGATCGAATCCGGTGGGACAGATCAAGTTGCCGACGTTCTCAACCATCAATAAATCCACCTTTTCCAGTTGTATGTCTTCCAGGGCATTCGCGACCCTCGCCGCATCCAGATGACAGGAGCCGTGCGTCTGAATCTGTACCGCTTCAATCCCCAATCGGCGCAAGCGATCGGCATCCCGTTCCGTTTCGACATCCCCTTCAATTACGAAGACCTGACAGCCAATCGAGGCCAATCGGGGCCCCATCTGCTCGATCAGACTGGTCTTGCCGGATCCAGGGGAGCTCACCATGTTCATCACAAACGTCTGGGCGTCCCGGAATCGTCGGCGATTCTGCTCTGCCAGTTCCTGGTTGCGATTATATACGTTCTTCTCGACCTTGATCTTGCTCATGATTCGACCTCCAGGGAGACAATCTCCACACCGGCGGCGGCATCGATTTCCACGTCCAGACTGCCGCATTGCCGACATGCCTTCGGACCGTGATTGTCATTCGTCGTAAATTGACATTGACGGCAAACGAGTTTCATCGGTTCCAGGGCAATTTCCAACTTCGCCTTGGCGGCACAGGTTCCCGCACGAACCACCTCAAAGGCAAATTCCAATGCCTCCGGTTCCACGCCGCTCAACGCCCCCGCCTGCAATCGTACCTTCTCCACCCTCTCGAAACCATGCCGCTCTTGCTCGGCTTCGATGATTTCCAGAATCTCCTGTGCAATGGATAATTCGTGCATATCTATTCACCATAAAATCCTATATATAGCCTGATCGTAAGAGGGGATCAAGAAACTAATTTCGCAAATGACCGACTTGCGCATACTCCTCTGAATCGAAAAACAATTTGACACATCAACCTTTGTATGATGTAATCCATTTATAGTAAGGAGAAACAGGGATGCCGGAAATATGTCGTTTTTTTGGTATCATTATCAGGATGTAATATGACGAGCGTAATCCTCCTCATTTTCATATTGAATTCAGCGGCCATAGAGCTATATTTGACTTTCGGGGCAATATCATAAAGGGTGACTTAAAATCAAAAACAGCCGTAAAACTGATCCGAGAATGGATCGATCTACACGTGGTGGAATTAGAAGATGACCGGATTCTGGCCCGGAACGGCCAATCTCTGAATTCTATTGATCCTCTGGATTGATACGGGAGTGATAATATGTGGAATCTAAATGAGGTTTCAAAAATTGAGTATATAGAGAAATACATCTATAGGATCGAATTTGACGACGGGATATGCGGCGAGGTTGATTTCCATGAATATCTAGATAAAGGACCGGTTTTTCAAACCCTGAAAGATGTAAGCATATTTAAATCAGCAACGATTGAAGGAGGCACAATATCATGGCCAAACGGGGCTGATATAGCTCCGGAAACACTCTACGAAAAGGTCGCTGTATCACATCATAAATTTCAGCAACAAACACCATAACAGATACTCTTGGAAAGACGAAAAATACAAATTACCGGCGCCGTGCAGGGAGTCGGTTTCCGACCGTTTATTTTTAACCTGGCCTCGCGACTGGGCGTGACCGGCTATGTCGCTAATACCTCCCAGGGGGTTACGATTGAAGCGCAGGCCGACTCAAATATTTTAGACCAATTCGTAACGGCGATTCAGGCCCAGCGCCCTCGGCTGGCTCAACCGGAAATCACGGATGTTCATTCGATACCGGTCGTTTCTCAGGAGGCAACGTTTACGATTCAAACCTCTCAAACCGAATCCTCAAAACGTTCCGCCATCACTCCCGACGCCGCCACCTGCACTGATTGTCTGGGCGAATTATTCCATCCCGAAGACCGCCGTTTTCACTATCCCTTCATTAACTGCACCAATTGCGGGCCTCGCTATACGATTATTTCTGATATTCCTTACGATCGCCCGAATACGACGATGCGGGTATTCGAGATGTGTCCGACGTGTAAAGCGGAATACGACAATCCCGCCGACCGCCGCTTTCACGCCCAGCCCAATGTCTGCCCCGCCTGCGGTCCGCACGTCTGGTTGACCGATTCCCAGGGCAAAAAGGTTGAATCCGATGATCCCATCCAAAAAACCATAGAGCTATTGGAACAGGAATTTATTGTTGCTATTAAGGGATTGGGAGGTTTTCATCTGGCCGCTCGGGCGGACAGCGATTCCGCTGTTGAGGCCCTGCGAGAGCGAAAATACCGTAAAGCCAAGGCATTGGCT
>CAZNQT010000457.1:0-4552 GCA_964574885.1 uncultured Pirellulales bacterium | reverse complement strand
GGTATTGGGTATAGGTGCTGTATCGGTTACCATTTCGAAATCTCTACATGCAGCAACACGGTCGTCAAACAAATCCACAGGGAATACACCGAATATCATATTGTGTATGACGGACGATCAGGGCTGGGGGGATACCGGGTACAACGGGCATCCGCATTTGAAGACGCCGAATCTGGATGCGATGGCCGCTCATGGGATTCGCTTCGAGCGGTTTTATTCGGCGGCGCCGGTGTGCTCGCCGACGCGCGGCAGTTGCCTGACCGGTCGTCATCCGTATCGCTACGGGATATATTTCGCCAACGTGGGTCACATGCGTAAAGAGGAAGTGACCTTAGCAGAGGCTCTGAAAACGCAGGGTTATACGACCGGGCACTTTGGCAAATGGCACCTGGGAACACTCACAACCACGGTTAAGGATAGTAACCGTGGTGGCAAGCCCGGCTCTGAGAAACATTATTCACCGCCCTGGGAGAATGGTTTTGATGTTTGCTTTTCCACCGAGGCGAAAGTGCCGACGTGGAATCCGATGATGACGCCAGCTAAGAGTGCCGGCGACCTCGGTAAGCAGAAAAGCGGTAAACCGTTTGGTACCCATTACTGGAACGGCCCCGACAGCATTGTGCATGACAATCTTGAAGGTGACGACTCGCGAGTGATTATGGATCGAGCGATTCCTTTCATTCAAAAAGCCGCCCGGGAGAAAAAACCGTTTTTCACGGTAATCTGGTTTCACGCTCCCCATCTACCGGTAGTAGCCGGACCGGAGTATCGAAAAGTATATGCTCATCTCTCCGAAGACGAACAGCATTTTTACGGCTGTATTACCGCCATGGATGAGCAGATGGAACGCTTGCGACAGGAATTACGCAAGCTGGGCGTGGCGGAAAATACGATGCTGTGGTTCTGCAGCGATAACGGACCGGAAGGGAAAACCCGCAAAGGTCGTACGCAAGGCATAACGAAAGGCTTGCGCGGACGCAAACGCAGCCTGTTTGAGGGCGGCGTCCGGGTACCGGGCTTGTTGGAGTGGCCGGCAGGAATCAAACGACCGCGTATTGTCGATATACCCTGTTGTACTTCGGATTATTTTCCTACGGTGATGGATGTGCTTGGTTTTCGTATGAAGGGACAACCGGAACCTATGGATGGCGTTAGCCTGTTACCTCTGATTAATGAGAAAATGAAATCCCGCCCCGTACCGATTGCCTTTGAATCCCGAAATCAGGTTTCGCTTACCGATAATCGTTATAAAATCATCAGTCAGGATGGGGGAAACACGTTTATGCTTTTTGATCTCGTTGAGGATGTCGGTGAGAAAAACGACCTGGCCGAAGAGATGCCGGAAATTCTAAATAATATGAAACGCAAACTGCAAACCTGGCGGGATTCCTGCAAAAACAGTCTGGCGGGAAATGATTATAAGAAGGTAAGGAGTGGAATATGAATCGACAAAAAACTTCGCGGCGTGATTTCCTTAATACCTTGGGTTTGGGAGCCGCCGGTATTTTGTTGGGATGTTCGTCTGTAAAGTCTGTCTCAGAGAAAAAACGTACGAATTTCGTATTTTTCCTTGTCGATGATCTGGGCTGGACGGATCTGGGTTGCTATGGCTCCTCCTTTTATGAAACACCGAATATCGACAAGTTATGCGCCTCCGGTATGAAATTCACGAATGCGTATGCCGCCTGCCCCGTTTGTTCTCCCACACGGGCCAGTATTTTAACCGGAAAATATCCTCAACGTGTAGGAATCACCGATTACATAAATCCCGCCGGCGGCAATCAACCGGAAAATTGGAAACGAAAGACAAAGCTGTTGCCTGCAGCGTATAAAGACCGGCTTGCCCATCAGGAAATTACCATCGCTGAAGCGCTGAAAGAGTCGGGCTATGCCACCTTCTTCGCCGGCAAATGGCATCTGGGACCGGAGGGATTTTGGCCGGAGAATCAGGGATTTGATATTAACAAAGGTGGCATCGAAAGGGGCGGCCCCTATGGCGGCAAGAGATACTTTTCCCCCTATGGCAATCCCCGTCTGAAAGATGGCCCCGAGGGAGAGCACCTTCCGGATCGCTTAGCTTCGGAAACCGTCAAATTTATAAAGACGCAACAGGACAAACCGTTTCTCGCCTATCTTTCTTTCTATTCGGTTCACACGCCCTTGATGGCCCGGCCCGACCTGAAAAAGAAGTACCAGGCAAAAGCCAAAACCGTGCAAGCTGCCGGCCCTATCTGGGGGAAAGAGGGCAGTCGAAAGGTTCGACTCGTGCAGGATCACGCTGTGTACGCGGGAATGGTGGCAGCGATGGATCAAGCCGTAGGCAAGGTTCTGGATGTACTGGAACAATTACAACTGACGAACGATACCGTAGTCATTTTTATGTCCGACAACGGCGGTTTGAGTACTTCAGAAGGTCACCCCACCTCGAACCTGCCCCTCCGTGCAGGCAAGGGATGGCTCTACGAGGGAGGGATTCGTGAGCCTATGATGATTCGGGCGCCCGGGATCACCAGGCCCGGTAGTGTCTGCTCTGAACCGGTCATCAGCACCGATTTCTATCCGACGATACTGGATTTGGGGGCTCTACCCTCTAAACCGGATCAACACCTGGATGGCGTCAGTCTCGTTCCGCTGCTTAAAAAGCAATCCATTTCGCCCAGGCCGCTCTTTTGGCATTATCCCCATTACGGCAACCAGGGCGGCTCACCCGGCGGCGCTATTCGGCTGGGCGATTATAAACTGATTGAGTTTTACGAGGATAATCACGTTGAACTCTATAACCTCAAGAACGATATCAGTGAACGAAACGATTTATCTCTGAAATTGCCTGAAAAAATCAGAGAACTGCGTAAAAAACTGCATACCTGGTTAAAAGAAGTCGATGCCCGTATGCCGAAACCAAAACCTGATTACAAACCTCCAAATGCATAATCCTAAAACATCCGATACATCAGCGATATTGTGCAGATTTTAATAAAATATTGCTCATCCTTCATTCGTCTATACCTTATTAAAGGAAATATCTGCTGAAATCTGTTAATAGCAGGTGGTTTATGGATGAGACATTAAAGCGGGAAACGGGAAATCTGGCGCACTCGTGGATACGCCACGATCAAGGCATTCTTCGCGATTACTTAGTCCGGGACGTGGAAGATCCGCGCATCAACCTGCAAAGTATCCTCACGCGACATTATCTTTTAGAACAATTATTCAGTGACGAATTCTCTGAATGGAAGAAGAGAGAAATTCAATTCAGTGCGGTCATGAATTGGTTATTGCAGGTAGTGAAGCAAATCCAGCGTACGGAGAAACTCCAGTTGATTCTTTACCGTCTTTTGGAAGAGGACGACGTCGAAGAAGTTGACGTCCCGGACTTTGTATGTGAGACGTTTAATAATTTGCCTCATGCCCTGGAGGGATTGCAGATTCCCGATTATATCAGCGATGTTCTTACCTGGTCGCCGGTAGAGTCTTTAGCGACAGGTATGGCAGATTACATTCTTGCCACGTTTCAAAATCTTTGGCGGCAGGTATTATCTAACCGGGGGATCGAGTCGCTTTCCGTGGTGGAACCGGCGTGCGGTTCGGCGAATGAGTATCGTTTCCTTGATGCTTTTGGTATCAGCCGTTTTTTGAAATATTATGGCTTCGATTTATGTGAAAAGAATATCTGGAACGCCCAAGGTATGTTTCCCGAGATCCCCTTTGAAATCGGTAATGTTCTGGAGATATCCTCGCCTGATAATGCCTTTGATTATTGTATCGTTCACGATCTGTTTGAACATTTATCCGTTCCAGCGATAGATGCTGCCCTAGGGGAGATTTGTCGAATTACACGACGGGGTATCTGCATGGGTTTTTTTAATATGTTTGAGGGGGATCGGCATATCGTACAGCCGGTCCGTGATTACTACTGGAACAAACTAAGCCTGAACCGCATTCGAGAATGGTTTGCCCCTTATGCCCGGAGCGTTCGACGGATTCGCCACGATGAGTTTTTATCCGATCGTTTCGGTTGGAGAGAAACCCATAACAAAAATGCCTATACGTTATTTGTGACGTTGTAATTCTTACCAATAGGCATCCACGTACACGCCGTAGTCATAATAATACGGATCGAAGTAATCGACATAGGCATCGTAGTAATAATCATCGTAGTAGTAGGCGTCCCAATAGCCCGGATCATAATAAAAGTCGTAATAACCGTCATAATAGACTACGTCGATGTATTCCTCGTCAAAGACCGGCCAGTAGTAATAGTCTTCCTCTACTATATATAAATCTTCCCAATTGGCATTCGAATCGTAAACGTCCAGATATAAAAACCAGACGTCCCCGGGCGTATCGATATTCACATTGGATAGATTGTAGGCGAAAAGTTTATCGATGCCTTGCGGGCCGGCAATGATATCGGTATCAATAATCCAGTCCCAGGAGTCGAGTACATGAATTCGCCCCGGCGTTTCAATAACGGTATTCTCAATTCCCCCATCGACGTAAATCCGGTGAATGGACCAGTCTGCATAGATGTCCGCATCGATGACGTCCATAC
>CAZNQT010000456.1:0-4558 GCA_964574885.1 uncultured Pirellulales bacterium | reverse complement strand
CTTCTACTTCTCCAAAAATTGTCTAAAAATCACATAGTGAGAGTCGGATGAAAAAACGCGTCAGAACGTTTGTTTGGTTAGCCGTAGCAGCATTGGCATTATCGTTTCTGGCGTATAAAACCCCTTGGGATACGTTTCAAGAGGCCCTGCGTGAGGTCGGCTGGTCGTGGGCGGTTTCGGCGGTGCTGCTTTATCTGCTAGCGCAGACGCTGCTGGCCAGTCGTTGGATTCTGCTGCTGCGAGTCCATGGAGTCCGAATCACGCTGTTTCAGGCGATCCAGTTGACGTATCTAGGGCTATTTTACAATAATTTTATGCCGGGCTCGGTGGGGGGAGATCTCTTGAAGGGATGGTATATTACGCACCATAGCGAGAAGGATCAACGATTGGAAGCGGCCGTGACGGTGTTTGTGGATCGTCTGACGGGTTTGGTGGGTATGGTCCTGGTGGGCGCCTTAGCCAGTTTGACGGCAGGTCCGGATATGACGATACCCATCCGGGATTATCATGTACAGGTACGATACCTGGTCTGGCTGATATTTTTAGGATTGGTATTGGTGTCGGTGATCTTTCTGAGTCGGCGCGTACGGCATGTATTATTGCTGGATCGGTTGCTGGATCGTCTGCCGGCAGCGAAGGTACTGAAGAAGATCGATTCGGCGATCCGAATCTATCGCAGGCATATCCCGACGATGTCGCTGGCCTTAGTATTGACGGGAACGATTCAGGGCTTAGCGATAGTGGCGGTGTGGATGATGACGCAAGCCCTGCATCTGGAGCAGGTGGAATTTATACACTGTCTGACGGTGATGCCGATCGTCTGGCTGATTAGTGCGGCCATTCCGGTCCCGGGCGGATTGGGCGTGATGGAGAATCTGTTTGTGCCGTTTTTTGTCATGGCTATCGATCCGACGGGTGCGGATCCAATTGCAGCGAAGGGAAAGGTGGTGGCATTGGCCTTGCTGAACCGGTTGATGATCTGTGCCTGTTCGCTACCGGGCGCTTTAGTACCGATCTTCGGCGGACATTTACCAAAGGCGCAGGTAATCGAAGCAGAGTTGGGGGAGGAATAGAAGAGTAGATGGGTAGATGAGTAAATGAGTGAATGGGTATATGAGTAGATGGGTATGCAGGCGCAGATCATATTGTTTGTTTTATTTCCGGTAGGGGGGTTCGTGCTGGGCTCGGTGCCGTTTGGATTATTGATCGGGCTGAACCGGGGCGTGGATATTCGCAAGGAGGGCAGCGGCAATATCGGGGCGACGAACGTATCGCGACTGCTGGGCCGGAAGTGGGGGAAGATCTGTTTTCTCCTGGATATCTCCAAAGGTTTGATACCGGTATTGCTGGCATTATTTTATCTTCGCAGTATCGGGCAAGTTGAGACGGGGGCCATGAGTCTGATCGCTCAGGGTTCGCTTCTCTTGACCGGGGCGGCATGCATTCTGGGTCACATATTCAGTATTTTTTTACGGTTTCGAGGCGGCAAGGGGGTATCGACGTGGTTGGGGGTGTTGTTGGGGATTTGGCCTTATTTTACGTTTACCGCGGTGTTGGTATTACTGGTGTGGATAGCGGTCTGGGGGATGACGCGATATGTGTCCCTGGCCAGCATCAGCGCAGCGATTGCGTTTCCCGTGGGCTTTCTGTTATTGGTCTATCGAATAGATAGTTGGGACCTTCGTCGGCTTTGGTTGCTGTTTGCGTTCAGTTGTCTGATGGCGGTGTTGATAATTTTTCGACATCGCAGTAATATCGTACGTTTACTGAGCGGAACGGAGGCTCGGAGTAAAAAAGTCTAATAACGTATATTGATAAACAACGAATCAATCCAAACAGACATTTATGAAGAGGAAAAGAAACATGGAACGACGAAAATTTTTAGAATTGAGTGCCAAAGGCGTGATCGCGGCGGGAGCAGCGCCGCTGCTTTGGGGGACGAACCGGAGTTGGGCCGGCGCGAACGATCGGGTTAACGTAGCGGTGGTCGGTATCCGGGGACAAGGGCAAGATCACATTAGAAGTTACCAGCGATTGAAATATGTAAAGGTGGCGGCGTTGTGCGACGTGGATGAGAATCTGTACGAAGCTCGGGTGAAGAAATATTTCACCGACAAAGGATTACCCAGACCCAAATTGTATCATGACATTCGCAAGCTATTGGAGGATAAGGATATTGACGCGATCTCGGTGGTAACGCCGAACCATTGGCATACGCTGGCGGCGATCTGGGGGATGCAGGCGGGCAAGCACGTCTCGGTGGAAAAGCCCTGCTGTCATAATTTTTTCGAGGGGCAAAAGCTCGTCGAGGCGGCGGCGAAATACAAGTTGATCTGCCAGGACGGGGCCGAGCAGCGTAGTAATCCCTGCGCGCAGAGTGTAAATAAGTTTTTACGCAGCGGCGGGCTGGGTGAGGTGTATATGGCCAAGGGGCTCTGCTATAAGTGGCGGGATACGATCGGCCACACGCCCGACTCGCCGGTTCCGAAGGGAGTGCATTACGATCTGTGGCTGGGTCCGGCGCCGAAGCGACCGTTCTCGAAAAACCGCTTCCATTATAACTGGCATTGGAACTGGGACTACGGCAATGGGGATATGGGCAACCAGGGTGTGCACGAAATGGATATGGCGCGGATGGGTCTGGGCGTGACGCTGCCGACGCGCGTAACGGCGATGGGCGGGCACATGATGTTCACCGACGATCAGAATACGCCGAACCTGTTGATGGCGCTGTTTGAATTTCCCAACGCCCAAGGCGGCGGGGATAAAAAGAAGATTCTGCAGTTCGAGGTGCGCCACTGGTGCACGAATCGGGAAGGGCGGATGTGGCTCAAACCGGCAAAAGATCAACCGGGCGGCTATATGATGAGTGCCAGCAACACCATCGGCAACCTGTATTACGGCTCGAAGGGCTTTATTTTGAAGACCGTCAATGAGTGGCAGGCCTATATGGGTAAGAAACAGGAACTGGGAGCGAAAGGGGGCGGTACCGGCAATCACTACCAGAACTTTATCGATGCCATTCGCGCGAAAAATCCCAAATTACTTACGTCTCCGATCCAAGAGGGTTTTTATTCCTGTGCGTTGGTTCACCTGGCGAATATCTCGTATCGACTGGGCCGGTCGCTGAATTTCGATCCTGGGGCACAGAAATTTATCCACGACGACGAAGCCAACGGTATGCTCACGCGCGAGTATCGCAAACCATTCGTGGTCCCGGATCGAGTTTGATGGCCTGGTGTACTCAATCGTGTTATACGAGTACCGCTAAGGACGATCAGGATCGGATAACATTTTTTCAAAATAATCACCTGAAGGCCATTGTCGAATCGAATGGATCGCCTTATTCAGTATCGGATCGATTTGATTAAACCCGGTCCCGCGTTTGTTGAAAAGAACCACACAATCGATCCCGGATCTCCACCTGGCCATAAAGGTATAGGTTCCCGGTAATGATCCGGAATGCCAGGTATTCCGTTGTCCTTTACCATAGTCTCGCACATTCCAACCACAGGCATAATACGGATCTCCCGCTTTATACGTATCGTCGGATAAATTTTCCGGCAGGGCGTACATGCGTTCGATCAATTTCTTCGACAAAATCTTACAGTTTTCCGGCTTATCAAACGCGGTCGCAAACCGCACCAACTCGATGGCCGAAGCCAACCAGCCCCCGTGGGCATCCATATTCTCCAGGTTGAATGTTCCATAAGGCGACTGCCCCGTGGCGGTATATCTCACTTCTCCGGGAGCGCGCTCGTCATAAGATGAGTGCCCCAGTCGCATCCGAGTGATGCCCAGCGGCGTCAGGATATTCTGCTTAACATACGCTTCGTAGGCCATCCCGCTGCGTTTTTCTATGACCCGCCCCAGCAGACAATATCCATAATTACTGTAAGCATACGTCGTGCCCGGCTCATGCTGCAGCGGTTTATCGCCCATAAAACGAATGATATCCGCGGTTCGGATCGGCAGTTCCACGCCCAACTCTTTACTGATCCTGGCGTCCTGAAACATCGGATCGAACGACTTCCCGCGATCCCATCCGCCCAAGTGCTGCAATAGATATAAAATGGTAACCTTTCCCAGCCGTTTATCCGCCTCTTGACCCTCCGCAGGCGACATTTCAATCACATCGGCGACCTGCTCATTCAGTTTCAATTTTCCCTCCTGAACCAGATGCAATATCGCCGCGGCGGTAACGGATTTGGACAAACTGGCTATGCGAAACAACGAATTGGGCCTGACCAGATCGTCCGTATTATATGCCCATGTATATCCCTTGGCAAAGACCAGTCTGCTCTGATATGTCACGGCTAAAGCACCCGCCGAAATGTCCCTCCTTACCATAAACTCCTTCATCACGTTATCCAGAATCGCCAATTCCTTAGTTACCCCCACCCCTGCCTCATGCCAGTGGCGAATCTTCGGCGCTGCCGAACAGCGTGTTCCTATTCCGCAAACCACCCCCACTATAAACAGAAGCCGCCAATTCATCCAAATATGAAAGCGATTCTTACTCACCAACCGTTTCCTTGGTAAAATATTTCCCCACCAC
>CAZNQT010000455.1:0-4565 GCA_964574885.1 uncultured Pirellulales bacterium | reverse complement strand
CAACTAAAATCTTGTGTGCAACATAATTTATGACTATGTTGCGCTGTGGTGCTAAGCTTCTGATATAAATATTTGAGACCTGTGCCAGCAGCGTTGTAACTATTAGAGATTAAAGATCTTACAGCATTCAGCTTTTCTCTGTTCCACCTTCGGTTTCTCGTTGCAATAACTTTGCATCAAAAACTAACTGAATACTAGTGGTGGGGAACGTGCCTGTCTTTCCAAGGGAGATTCGATTCATTAGCGTGCGGATATACCCCATTCCATATAGAATGTCGGCAAAGGTCAGGCGGAAGCGTTTTTATTGTGCGGTATCCGGGAAACCAACTCTAGAAAAGGCGATTATTATTAAGCCGTAATTTGTAGAAAATTTCAGAAATTTCCGGGCAGAAGTGGTAAATATGACTGGAAACTGATAGGGTAAACGTAGTAAAAGGGATTATTGGGAATTCTGTATCGCCGTGAGGGCATACCGAGGTGTTTACCTGATCAAAGTTACCAGGGAGGTGAACGCAGATGACTGCTACCATATCGGAATTGACGTTTCTGGAACATTTGGCTTCCCGATTTCATATCACTGTTTCGGAATTCCTGCTTGCCGAAGCTCATGCCCAAGAGATAAAAAACGCATTGAACCGCTGGGGAGGTAAGGCTCTGGTCAAGCCCGATGTATTAACTGGTAAGCGGGGCAAAGCGGGGGCTATCCGCCAAGTTACGGATTACGTGGAGGCGCAACGGGAGTTGAAACATGTCCAGGGCATGGACGTGAACGGCCATTTACCCCGCACTGCGTATTTAACCCAGTATATCCCAGCAGATATGGAGGTATATTCGGCGATTACCTACGATTCCCGCTACCAGGGTCCTTCCATGACGGTTTCTCTTGCCGGCGGCATCGATATCGAGGACATCCCGGAGGACAAAAAAATCACATTTCCAATCGATGTGTATAAAGGATTGGGAGCGTATCAGGCCAGTGAGGTTCTCAGCAAACTGGGCTGTCAAAATTCACTGGTGAGTCTACTTTCCCGTAATCTCGTAGCGTTATGGGATATGTTTGCCTCGACGGGTATGCGGATGTGCGAGGTAAATCCCTGGCGGATCTCTCCGGAGGGCCAACCCTATGCCTGTGATTTTAAGGCGGCTTTTGACGAAGCCAATTATAAATTTCAAAATCTTGGCTTTGATTTACCGGAGTATCCCGCGAATGTAACCTTATTCGAAGAGGAAATGGCTTCTTGGTCCGCCGCTACTTATCGCGGTCAGGCGCATGTCTGTGAATTAGGCGGGCACATGATTTTGCCATTACTCTTCGGAGGCGGCGCTTCTACTATCATCACCGAAGCCCTGGTGCAAAATGGCGGTGATCCGATTTTTTTGTCGGATTTCGGCGGGAATCCCCCCTATGAACGGATGTACGAAACGGCGCGCATCTGCTTTGAACATAAACTCACCGAAACGAAACTGTTGCTCATCTTAGGCGGTAAAGCCAATAACACCTTGATTGACGTCACCTTCAAAGCAATCGCCGACGCCTTACAAAACTATGCTTACGAACATGGCCCCGTCAAATTCCCGGTTATTGTTGGTCGTGGTGGCCCCCGATTAGTTCAGGGTATTCTTACCTTGATGGACACTCTGGAAACCATGGGCCTTCCGTATGTAATCTTTGGTCCGGATACTCCCGTAACACAAGTAGCGGAATACGCAGCCCAATTCGCCAAGGCCTATCAAGATTTGGAGGTAAAACATGCCCATGAAAGCAAAAAGATTGAGTGAACTGCTGCAGGCCGGCGATCGAGTGGCGGTTTCCAATATTACCGGTCGGGAAGCCAGCGATGTAACGGTCGGTTCGCAAACGTATTGCTCCAACATCGTCGGCGGGTGGGCCCTGGGCAAGGGCGGTCAGACCATCGACGTTCCCGGGAGCAAGCCCATTCCGGTGTTTGCCAACGTCGAAGAATTATTAAAAAATCTAGCGGAAGACAAACTCCCCAACAAAATCGTGATTTACTCTCCCCCGTCTGCGGTGTACACGGAAATCAAGGAAATCGTGGAACATCACATTGATACCGTCGAGACTATTTTTATTGTTACAGAACACGTTGCCGTTGAGGTCACATCCAAGATTGCCCAAATGTGTAACCAGGCGAATATCGATGTTCTGGGTTGCAACTCTCTGGGTATGATCAATAGTCACGATCAGGTTCGAGTCGGCGCCGTGGGTGGAACCAATCCCTCTGATAGTTTTAAGCCGGGCTCCGCCGCCATCTTGTCCAACAGTGGTAACATGGTAAATACGATGGCCAGTTACCTGCAAAGCGCCGGCCTGGGAACCTCGTATGGAATCTCGACGGGTAAAGACCTGCTGATTCTAACTCCAATTAAGGACCTGTTGGAATTAGCGCGCGAAGATGAATTAACCAAAATTATCGTTCTTTACATCGAGCCTGGCGGCCTCTATGAAAAGGAAGCAATTGAAATGCTTCGCGAAACGAATTACCCCAAACCTATCATCCCCTTTGTAGCCGGTGAAATATTAGAAAAGTATAATCTTCCTTTAGGTCATGCCGGCGCCGTCGTCGAAGGGAAATGGACCACGGCTTGTGCTAAAATGCAACTCTTCGATGATTATTTTGGCATAGAGGCGTATGATACCGATGCGAAATATGAGAAAGCTCCCGAACTGACGGAAAAACTCAGCCGGGGCATTCGAATTCGCACGCTGCATCATTTGCCCGCCGCAGCGGCTCTGATATGCGACAGTCTGGGAATCAAACGAGATTTCCGTCCCGCCAAACCGCTGGTTCTCAACCCGTGGTTTCTGGATTATAAAGGCCTGGGTAAACATTTTCCCGCCGAACTGGTTCTGCATCGCGGGATTATTCCCAAGCCGTATTCTTCCCAGGTTAAACTACTGGGGCGTGAGACACTTGGTGCTCATCCCCCCAAACGGAATATGCGCAACGCCAGCCATGCCTCTTCCAATGACGGTCGGGTTACCAGGATTTACGGGCGTTCGCTCGAAAAAGAAATGGAAAAAGGTTCATTTGCGGAATCACTCATATTCGCCTGGACCGCCGACACTCCTCGTGCGTTTGAAGTGGAACTTTTCGAACGCGCTTTGATCGCTTCGCTGAGCAACGGACCCGGAACAATTTCCGCTCAGGGTGCCAAACTCTCCACCTCAGCCGGTAACGCCCCCAACACGGCTATGATTGCCACTCTTGCCTGCATAGGCGATGTGCACGGCGGGAACGGTCGTCGAGCAGTGGAATATCTGCTTCGGGTGTTCCGGGATGTAAACTTGGTCGATCCTTATGACGCTCAGCATGATCTGGATTTACAGAAAATCGTGTATAATCAGGTAGAATGGTTTAGTAAGCAGCGTGCCGCAGCGAAAGAAGCCGGTACCGATTATGAACGTATCCCTTGTTTGGGTCATCCCGTTTTCCGGGACCAACCCGTCAACTACGATCCCAGGGAGCAGGTTATTTACGAATACCTTAAAAAGAAAAATCTCTACAACATCTTTTTAGAGTTCTACCACATGCTCGCTCTCCGAATAAAAGAGATCGGCATTGCCCGCAACGTATGGGCGGTCAATCTGGATGGGGTGATTGCTTCGGTGGTCCTGGGGATCTGCTGGAATGCCCTCAAGGAGAAACGCATTACCGTTCGTCGCGTTTGTGATATAGCCTTTATGGTCTTTGCCCTGGGACGAGTGGCGGGCGCCGGTGGTGAATTCCTGGACCATCAGGATTTCGGTAGCCCGATGGATATGCGCATTCCCGTTTCCGACTGTCTTACTCTCAGTAGAGCAGTTGACTAGCAGTAATTACGGATAGGCGAATAGAATTCTCGAGTGCCACGTTTTATAAATAACACGGTTACGTGAAATTCAGGAAGACCATACTTAAGAGTACTAAACATACTACCCAACCAAAAAGTCGATTTACTGTCGGCAGAAATATTGGAGTATTTATCAGAATGGACCAACAATTGGATGACCGTATATTAGAGTGCGGTAAAGAATTCTTCCACATCATTGGCAAGGATACACCCTCGATCTTCCGCAAGAACTGGTGGACGGGAAAAGTAATGGATTGGTGTATGAAGCATGAGGACTTCAAGGTTCAACTTTTTCGCTTCATCGATGTGTTACCCAATCTAACTACCACAGAGACGCTAGGCCGGCACCTGCAGGAATATTTTACCCGGAACAAAAACGTTCCTGCTGTATTTAAAGCCGGAATTCAAAGCTCCCGGATCGGCGGAAAACTGGGCACGAAAGTACTGGGCGCCACTATCCGGAAAAACATTGAGTCTATGGCTCTGCAGTTTATCATTGGCGATACGGTTTCCGAAACGATACCCAATCTTATTAAACTTCGGGATAATCGTTTTGCTTTCACCCTGGATATTCTCGGGGAGGCGACCGTCAGTGAAAAGGAAGCCGAAGCATATGTTCAAAATTACCATGTATTGCTCGACGGCCTGGCGGAGGCGCAGTCAGACTGGCCGAACCTGGGTGGGGAAGATTCCGAACTGGACTGGGGCTCGGC
>CAZNQT010000454.1:0-4569 GCA_964574885.1 uncultured Pirellulales bacterium | reverse complement strand
GGGAACGTATAATCCAAACCGGGATCGTCCGGATTATCCACAAACCGCCACGAGGCGTCCGGATTGCCCGCCACGGACAGAACCACGCCTGTACCGCTGATATTGTACAACTCCACGTATTCGGCGTCGCCATCCGAGAAGGGATGATAGGCAATCTCGGTAATGACGATCGGACCGACTTTGGGATCGTCGTTTTCATAGCCGGGCGTATTGGAATTCATGGCCACAAAGTTGATGCCGCCGTCCAGTTCGCTCTTGATATACCGCCCAAAGGCCACATCTGCCTCCGAAACCCCGAATCCTTCCTCGGTGCTATAGACGCCCGTTATCTCGCCGCCCAGACCGCTGCTCAGGTACGCCTTATCGCCCGTCTCATTAAAGGCAAACGCTGTGTGTGTACCCGGATCGGAGGTACTGCCGAAATTCGGATCTTCATAGAAAACCGCATAACCATACGCAGGCAGGATATAATTCTCCTCGATTTCGTATTTCTTCAGGTCATCGGCGTCGTCGCTGAGGAACCACCCGCCTATATCGATCGGAGCAGCCGTTGTGTTATACAGCTCGATCCAGTCGGTGGGTTCCACATCGGAATTGCTCAGCAGTTCGTTAATGACCACCGCTCCGGCCGGCAGGACGTAGGCCGAATCATCCGTCCCCGGCGAACCACCGTGGGCGAAACTGGCCCGCCAGCCACTCTTGCGGTCCCAGTCGTCAAGATCGGTATCGTCTGGATCGCGAATCGTTAAGGAGAAGCCCAATCCGTCCGTAATTTCGTACCAACCATCTTTATAGCCGAATTCCAGGATCGTGCTGTTGGTATAGTCATCGAGCTTAATCTTTTCCCCGCCGTTGGATAACTGACCCTCGTAGGGACCAATAATCTGTACATCGGCGGGTATATCATCGGGTATTGAATAGCGGGAAGTTATTGCTGACAAATTGCGAACCAGCAACAGGTATTTCCCTGCGCCCAATGAGGTTCCCGGAGCGAATTCATAAGAGATCCCATTCGTGAATTTGACACCGTCTAACGAAATTGCAGCCGGTCCGATATTTTTCAGTTCGATGAATTCAAAGTCCTCGCCCCGATACGGACTGCCGCCAGGTGGATCGGACGGATGATACATGATCTCCGTAATTCGTAAATATCTCTGTTGATCGCTGGGATTGCCGCTATAACTATAGCTATCGACCTCCACGTCATCCTGATTGAGTAAGCGAATCGTCTCGCCCCAACTGGATAAATGTCCCTCATAATTACCCTGTACGAAGAGCTGCTCGCCGCCTTTGGGGCTGGTCGAGCGGTTGCGGAAGGAATAGGCATCGGGAGTAACATACATTGAACTGTTGGCCGGAATTACGGTGGCCGGCGGGAAGGTATGCCTTACGGCGTCATCCAGTTCCCAGTTGGTGATTTCGACCGCGTAATTCTCATGATTTACCAGTTCGATGTATTCCTCATCCTGATTGTAGGAAGAAGGATTATCTTCGACTGTGCCAATGGTGATATTCGGATTGGCCGGTTGACTTTCGGGGATGCCCGCATAATCAGGATAAGTATCATTCTCGCTGTGGTCTATAAACAAGTGCGTTCGCCGCACCGCCAGGTATTCCGCTTTGATCTTATTGACTTCCTGATAGTAGCTGGTGCTGCCTAGTTCATTGTTAACCTGAGTCACCAACTCATCGATTCGATTTTCATATTTCAGTTCCGCTCCGGGAGTACCCGGCGGCTGTAACAGATCATCCATAAGCGTCCGTAACCGCCGCAAGTACATCTCGCGCGTTACGGGATTATCAAACAAGGCGTCGATGAGACCGTTCCACTGATAATCGACCTTCTGGTGATCGGAATCTCCAAAGAAAGGATGGCTGGGGGAACGTACATCACCGGGCCAATCCTGATCGGCAATGATGCCCGAGATGCCGTAGTTGATTCCGAACGTAAGGTCTTTATCCCAGGGCAAATACAGCCACTCGTTCGTACCGTTGGGATTGTTGCCGGGATCCCGGGTGTCGCGATAACCGTAATAGTTTTTATGGGTATTATCGTTTTCGTGCATGATGACTGAGGAGGCCCAGTAATTAATGACCGCAGGAATATTAATGTTGTCGAACATATACGTAAATCGGTCGGGACTGGAGGGATTGATACCGTCAGCCAGCGCTTGCAGATCGCTATAGTCTTCATCCAGGCGGGTTTTTTTCCGGGGCGCTTGTTCTCCGGATATGTTTCCATACCGAAAGTCCGTATATAATTTGTAGAGGGCGCCGTCGGGATCGAGGTTATTACGGCGCAGCAGATCACGGTCGGGTTGCTCGACAAAAATGCGGACGGCCAGATAACTGCCGTTCCGTCGAACATGTAAGGGGAACGAAAGGCTCCCCGGCGCCGCTGCGTTAACATAGGTTTCCCAGCCCAAAACCTGACGAAGGTAAGTCGGTTCCGCCCCTCGTTCATTCACGTTGATTTCATCGACCCGCGGAATATCCGGATCAAAACGGAAATGATACCCATCGTTAAATTCGAATTTGCGACCGTGCGTTGTGTTTCCGCCGCGCAAACGGACAAACACATTGTCATAGAATTCGTTGAGATAAAATACCGAAGCTCGGGTCCCGACACGAGTTCCGGCAGCAGAAACGTTTTCTACGTAAAACTGAAATACGGGCAGATTTGTGTTGATAGCAGGATTTTGCACTATCGTCCCGTAATATTCCGGTGAATTATCCGTCAGGATAAACAAGGGATTCCGCGTCGTCCGGCCCGAGACATCTTCGGCTATAACGTACCAGCGAACCATTTCATTCGCCAAATAGGCGGAAGCGGGAATCACGCCCGTATAGATACCATCGTCGGCGACCGCATCGGCGCCGCTGCCGTCATCAGTCATCAGTACATTGGCTTCCGATCCAAAGTTGACACGATAGTATAAAGTAACCTGACTAATCGCATCATAGGTGGGCGTCACCTCAGCGGTGATTGTCAGATTCTCACTCTCCAGGGGCGGAGGGGGATTTTCCGTCACATGACGAACCGACGGTCCCAGATTCGTGACGCCGGAATGATTCACTTCACCCGGCGTGGGGATCGGGAAATATCCCTCGATCAGCGAAGCAATATTCGTCGTGTTGCCTCGGGTCGCCGTTAATTTGGGTAGTATTAAAAGATCGGTACTGCCCAATGTTACATTCAATCCATGAATTGCCAGTACGTTCGTACCGATCTGGAGATGATCGAGGTAGTCATCCGGCAGGGGATATTCCACCGGCACTACCGCCTCGGTATCATAGTGCTCCTGCGTCGCGCCGGATTCCCAATCCGGGTTCGCCGGATCGTTGGCACTGGCTATGACAAATGGTTGACTGTTGTTTAAATACGCAATAAATCCGTCTTCGTATTTCATCGATAAGTTGAAATTACTTAGATTGCTCTTATCCTCCACTTCAAAGGGAATCCGAACATACACCGTCCTATTTACGTTTTGCATCTCCGCAACATCCAGACCGATCAATCCCGCATAATCATATCCCACGCCGGTAGTTCCCGCTTTCCAGCCGCTTTGATCAAAACTCGTTGCCGTCCAATCCAATCCGAGCGAGTCATCCGTCGGAATGAAGGCATACGCCTCGGTATATTCCGGTACGAGCGTCAGGGTCGTCGAGGAGAATCCATCCGGCGCCGTCAGGCCATACGCAATATCGCCGAATTGCTGGGGATAATTATACTGATGCACGATGGTATGGCCGTCCGGCTTCACTAGCGCCAGATATCCCTCGTCGGAAGCCAGTTGGAAATTCGTATGCAATTCGCTATCCGGATCATCGCGATTCTTGCCCGAGGCAAATACCACCAGGAAACCGCGCGAGGGAAGAGTGATTTCGGGAAATTCCCAACGGTCTAAATCCCCAGGATCATCTGTGAGATACCATCCCTTCAGATCTACGGGATAATTACTGATGTTGTAAAGCTCAATCCAGTCGGACGATTCATTATCTTCATCCCAGAGTTCACCGGGATCTTCCGGATATTTGCTTTTATTGAGGGCCATAAATTCATTAATCACGACGGTGGGGCCCTCTTTCGCCCAGTTTTTAGTCAGCATACTATAATCCACGATGTTGACGCCGTCCTTGCCGTCCAGATCACCGTGCTCGGGACTGACGTACTGAGATTCTCGCAGCCAATTCGCAATAAGAATCTGGAGATCAGCCAGCTCAACACAGCAATTCGAATTGAGATCCCCTACCGGGCAAAACGAATCCACAATCGTGATCCGTATGGTATCCGATCCCTGATTGTCCCCGTCGTCGGCGGTCAACTGTAACACGTATTCCCCGAGTTCCGCGGGAAATTCAATCGTGGGAGTAAGAACGGAAGTATCGGGTGTGAAGGTCAAATCCTCTTGCGTAATTCCTTCCGGAGTACTGACCACCGACCATTCCAGCGTTAAGAGACTGATCTCCGTATCATAATCCTCGACCGTACTCTCCATCGTAAGAGTGGTATTGGGCAGGACCAATATGCGATCCAGGCCGGCATCGACCTCCGGAGGCCACCCGTTG
>CAZNQT010000453.1:0-4580 GCA_964574885.1 uncultured Pirellulales bacterium | reverse complement strand
CATAAAGGGTTTAGAGGCTGGGGTCCAGGGAAAAATGTTTTAGGTTTCAGGTTTCAAGTTTCAGGTTTCATGTTGTAAGAATGAAACCGCAGATGGACGCAGATGAACGCGGATTTTGAAATAGCCACAAAGACTCTAAGACTCAAAGCGAAGAGTATTTAGCCATGAAGGGGCACGAATTTTCACGAAGAATTTATTTTAGCCACAGAGGACTCAGAGGACACAGAGAATTGTAACCACGGATTACACGAATTACACGGATTTTTTTAAATAGGGTCTCGGGTGCCGGGTTCCGGGTTCCGGGTAAAATACAGAAAGAAAAAAAGAAGAACTAGACACAGATTAACGCTGATAGGCACGGATTTTATAGCAAACAGTAGGTAGGAAATTTAGGGGATTTCAGGATTGATTAGTCTTTTTCCGCGCGGTAGGATTATTTTTTCAAGGGGCGGGAACGCCTCTTAGGGATATAGATCTGGATTTCATTTAAGGTAATAAGATTTAAGAATGCAGAAGACGCGTGGGCCACAGGCCCACCCTACATGGCTTGTTATGGGTATAATCATTGTTGTGATTTTCAAAATATCCGCCTGGAAAAGGAAACGATAATATGAATCAAGAAAAACAAACTGTAAAGAAACTCTTTGACAAATTGTGTAAACAAGAAAAAAAACCATTCCCCAAGAAATATCATCCGCTTGACGCGCCATTTAAGGCTTGTGTGTACATCATCCGTAGAAATAAAACTGTTCTTCACGCTGGAAGAACTCATCGCTGTAAGAAAGGAATCCATCAGAGGCTTGTAGGTCATCTTCATGGTTCGTCTTCATTTACAAATATATACCTGCATGGCAACGGAGCAACCTTGCGGAAAAAAGGATATACATACCAGTACCTTAAGTTGGAAAATCCGAGAAAACGTGCACTCCTTGAACACTACGCCATCGGGACACTCTGTCCTAAGCATCTTGGCACAGGAGAGTAACCATTCTTACAAAATACAGCATAGTATGTCAGGCTCCAGGCGCTAAACCCTATACGGTATGCGCATACAGCGGCACAGATTTATCCCAGGTTCTTGGTATCAGTCTAGCCGATAACATGCCTGATGGTAATTATGGGTGGATTCAGGAATGCGGCGTGGTGGCTGTTAACGTCTGCGGTAAAATACAACCTGCTTATGCCGACTTCAGTCCCAATGACGCGAAGTTTCGCTTGAGCAAGGAATCGTCGAAAGGCTTACAGGAACAAACCTCAGAACTGCCTACTGGCGCGATAGATGAGAAGTCCCTTGCTTACCATAAGGACGAGAGGCTTTCTCAATTGCCCCCTCTGCTCATAGAGGTCGGTCCTTATTGTAATCTCCTTAGGGAGGCCAGGGATGTATTTGTCGGAGGATATTTCTATGCTTGCGTCGCAATGTGTGGCATCTCGTTTGAGAGGTTTCAGCGGGATAAAGCCAAGCCGTATGGTGCTACGCGGAAACACAAAATTTGGGAAGTAAGAGAAATGCTGCACAAGAATAGTGTTCTCTCGCTGGGAACACTCGCTCTATGCAAGGACATGGCAAAATTGCGGAACGATTACGCCCACGGACACGGGTTAAAGCCCGAAGAAGATGCTATAAAGGCGCTTACATGGATGCACTCCTTCATAGATAACGAAACCAATTTGATGCGGGATTACGTAATCGTGAATGGAATATTGAGTCGAAAACATACCACAGAGAAAATTTAAGGTATCCAGATATATAATCCCGTCCTTGGTTTCAAAGAAAAATAAAGCAGATCGAATATAGTGGATAGAAGAAGAAGCCCCCCAACGTAAAGTTGAAGGTTAAGCGAAGAAGAGATTTCTCCGCCGAGGGCGGCGGAGCCACATGCACGTGCGAGTAAATCGCCATCCACCTCGCGTTGCTCGGTGGCTGCCACCCGTCGTTGACGGGTAGATGAGTAGATGAGTGAATGGGTTTACGGTTAACGGTTGACAGTAAGATGGATTCCTGCCCCTGCCTGTGCAGAGGTGACATTCCTGCGCAGGAATGACATGAATATTCACACACGCCGGCGCTGGCGGTTCATCGGCGATTCGAATCAAATACGTATTCGTCCCCCTCTTGACAGAGGGGGCTTTAAAGGGCGGCCACGTGGGGCCGCCCCTACGATCATGGTATGCACAGCACATTCTACGAGACGATGGAATAAAAATTCGAATCTCGAAATTCGAAACACACTTCAACGATCGAAATTCAAAGAATTATCGGCCAGATGATCCATCATTTGATTCAAACGATTATCGCGGGGATATTTAGCCATTGCCTTTATCAGGATATTTATAAATTGGTTTTTATCGGCGGCCTGCTGAAGAACGAGCAGATAGCGATAAAAGTCCGTCGCATCGAAATCATGTCGGGCGAGAGCCTGTCGGAAGGATTCGGCAGCCAGTTGAAACTGATTTTGCTTTTCCTGGAGTTCGGCGAGGGCAAAATAGGGATCCGGCCAAGCGGCGTCGAATTGCGCGGCCTGGGAATAAGCCTTCTCCGCTAATTTTATATCTCCCTTTTTGGCTTCGATGCGGCCCAGGAACAAGGCGGCACGAGCATGGGTGGGATCGAGTTGGAGAACCCGGGTAAAGGCTTGTCGGGCCGAGAGCCATTGGCGACTTTGATAATAGCAATAACCCAAGCGAAACATATCCTCGGCGTTCGGTTTGGCAGTATGGCGAACCATGCGGGAATAGCAGGATGCCGCTTCGCGGTACATCGATTCCTGAATATACAAATCGGCGAGTAATCGATCCA
The DNA here is from genome assembly GCA_964574885.1 of uncultured Pirellulales bacterium. Taxonomy (GTDB): domain Bacteria; phylum Planctomycetota; class Phycisphaerae; order Sedimentisphaerales; family SM23-30; genus JAFGFX01. Next base: position 1,780 of record CAZNQT010000453.1, on the reverse strand, counting down.
GATTCGATTCGGCGGGAGCGGCGATACGTCGGGCGATTTCCAAGGCGTCGAGGGCATGCGTATATTGACCGTCGGCAACCTGGGCCTGGGCCAGGGCTTTGTAATAACGAATCTCCGTCGGCTGTTGCTTGAGTAAGTCTTGATAGATGTCGGCGGCCCGGTCCGGTTGATCGGTTTGCATATACACATACGCGAGCAGCTCTCCGGCAGCAATGTCATCCGGTTTGACTTTTAAGAACTCGATGATTTCAGACTCCGCCAGATGAAATCGCTGCAATTCGATCAGGCATCGAGCGATGATAAGGCTGAAGGTTCCGGGGGGTTTGCCGGGCTGGGCTTGTGCCAAGTCGTACAGTGCGTCCGTATAGTTGCGGCGCATATATTCGGCCTGCCCCAGATAGCCATAGATCTCCGCAGGGGGTATAACCGGATCCTTGAGCGTTAAGGCGGCTTTATAAAACTTGACGGCGTCGGGCCACTGTTCGAGGCGGGCATAGGCGTGGGCCAGATTCACATACAATACCACGGAGGGCTGCTTTTGCAGGGCCTGGGAATAATATTCGACGGCCTGAGAGAAGTTTCCCTGAGAAAAGGCTTCGTTTCCCTTTTGGGCCGGATCATCCGATTGCGCCGATGCGATCGGTGTTACCAGCACCAGGAAAAAGATGGTAAACTTTGATTTCATATTTACGAATTCAATCCAGTTTAAACTGTATTCTCTGGCTGCACCACACCGCTACCGGTTTGGCATTATAGATAGCGGGAGAAAAAATCCACTTTGCCACCGCTTCTTTGGCCGTATCGGCAAATCGTGGATCACCTACGACCTGATCGACTTCCATTTTCCCCACCTTGCCGTTACCATCCACCACGAAGCGTAAGAGGACGACGCCTTCGACGCCTTTGGCTCGAGCCCAATAGGGGTAAGCCGGCAAACGACCGCTGATTTTTTTCGGGACTTGATCCACCTGAAACAACTGCATTGGCCCGGTTGGCTTGGCGTTATCCGGTTGGGGCGCCGGAGGCGCGGAAGGAATTTCAATCGCACGCAGGTTTAGCGGAACCTGTACGAGCGGCAACTGGGGCAGCCAATTCATCATCCGAGGTGCAAACTCGGCCTGGGCATAGGCGGACTCGGACGCTTGTCTTTCCGATTGGGGAGCGATTGTTTTGGTAACGGTCGGCATGGCCTTGACCGCGGGCGTCAACGGCGGCGGCGGTAGTTCCACGGGGAACACTTCCAACGCGGAAATGGGCTGACGCATGGGCGGTTTACGCGGTAATTTATTCATCCAACTCAGACTAAAAAACAACAAGCCGTTCACGGCGACGGCCAAGAAGATCATCAGCCAACTCCACCGACGAGACCGACGGAACCTCAATAGAGATTGACGATATTGTGAATCGTTGTTCCGGTTGTCTGGAAGCATGGGCAAATTTATTCTCCCGTTTGTCGGGTGGCCAGCGCGATGCGGGCGGCGCCGCCCAGGCGCAACTCATCCATGGCGCGGACGATCATCTGGGCGGAGGCTGCTTTATCGGCCACCAGCACCACCCCCCGCTGGGGATTTTTCATCAGGTAATTCGAGATACGACTCCGCAGGCTAAACAAACTGATCCGTTTGCCGTCCAGATAGATTTCTCCGGCGGGCCCCAGGCCCACCAGGAGGGAATCCTCCGACAATTCGCGGGACGACTGCGCTTGGGGTCGTTCCACGTCCAGCCCGGTTTCCGAGACAAAGGTGGTCGTGACGATAAAAAATATCAGCAGGATAAACAC
>CAZNQT010000452.1:0-4609 GCA_964574885.1 uncultured Pirellulales bacterium | reverse complement strand
AGATTAAGACGTTTAATATATTAAAGAAACCGGTACAAACTCCCGTGATTATTATCACGCCGGAGACGGCGCGACTGCCTACGCAGGGATTGGGTCAGTTCGCACAGTACGTTTCCGGTAAAAGCGGCGGTTTAGGGGAGGTGGTGTCCGCGCTGTGTAAGGGTCTGGCGGAACGTCGGATTCCCACGCACTTGATAACGCTGAACCTGCGCCGGCGTTTTCGCGAAGAAGCACATTTAAGCGAAGACGAATGGACGCAGAGCCGTCACAAACTGGACATGGAGAATTTGCATTTGGTAAGTTCTTCGATCTTTGAAAGTTACGGCAGCGCGTACGACGGGGATCCGCTGGATACGGCGGCCGAGTTCCAGCGTCAGATTATCAATACGTATCTGAAAGACATACGCAGTCAATATGAAGGGCGGGCACTTTTGCATTCCCACGACTGGATGGCAGGGGGAGCGATTACCGCGTACGCGAAAATGCGCGGCGTGCCGATACTGCACACGGTTCATAATACGCACACCGCTCATATCCCGTTGGATTTTTTCCATGGCGTCAATCTGGGTCGATTGTGGAACGACCTGTATATTTGCTGGGATTATGGTCGTAATTGTATCGACGCGCAGGCAGCGGCTATTAAAAATGCCACCAAGATTAGTTTTGTCGGCGGACGATTTTTACAAGAAATTGTGGAGAATTATTTTCTGGATCGACCGATTGTTCCCTGGAGCGTACGGCAGGAAACCAAGATGAAATATCACGCCGGATCGGCGTTGGTGATACCAAACGGGATTTCGCCGGATGTGTATCCGGAGAATCAGCCCACGAATGAGGCCTGGGATCAACCAGGTCTGGCGCAGACCTTTGGTCCGGAAGACGACGTAATATCGGCCAAGAAAACCAACCTCGTGAAATTCCAAAAGAAAATAGGCTTATTGGTCGATCCGGATGCCATTCTGTTATACTGGCCGAGCCGTCTGGATCCCGTGCAAAAGGGAATCGAACTGCTGGAAAATATCGCTTTGAAATTTGTAATTGAATATCCGGATGTGCAGATCGCGGTGGTGGGCAATCCGGTAGGGAGCGATCGCACGCACGCAGAGATTATGGGGCGCATCGCCTGTACCAGCGGCGGGAAAATCGCCTATCATCATTTTACGGAGGATATCAGCATCTTGGGTTACGCCGCCGCTAGCGACGTGTTTGGAGCGTCGGTGTATGAACCGTTCGGACAGATCGACGTGGTGGGAAATTTATATGGCACCACGGCGACGAATCGCGATACCGGCGGATATCACGATAAGATTACTCCCTTAAGCCTGAAAGCGTGGGGAGCGCCGCAGGACCGGGGCAATGGAGTGCTCTTTAAGAATTATGATTCCGGGGGATTGTGGTGGGGGCTGGAACACGCGGTGGAACATCATCGGCGGTTTCGTAAAAATATCGCTCTCTGGAACAAACAAGCCCGACGAATTATGCAGGAAGCGAGGAAAAACTGGAGCCTGGAAAACATGGTAGCGGGATATATAACAGCGTATGAGAATTTAAATAGCGGCAAACCATTGGCCTAAGCCATGACTAAAAATCCTATGGAAAAGACTCGAGCGAGCCTCGAGACGTTAAAGGAATTGCTGCAAAACGCAGCGCATTTCCTGATCGTGATGCAGGATAATCCGGATCCGGATTCGATCGCCGCCGCTCTGGCCCTGCGCGAATTAGTCCATCATCTGGGAAATGTATCCTGTTCGATCACTCACGGGGGCTCCGTGGGCAGAGCGGAGAACCGAGCGCTCGTTAAGTATCTCAATCTGAATCTGCGGAACCTGCAGGGATTGGATTGGCGCCGCTTCGATCGGATCGCGATGGTGGATACGCAGCCGGGAACAGGCAATAATTCCTTACCCAAAGAAGTGATACCGGATATCGTGATCGACCACCATCCCCTGCGGCGCGCTTCGCGACAGGTTCTGCTGCATGATATTCGCAGCAACTATGGGGCAACGGCGACGATATTATTGGAGTATCTTACGCAAGCAAATATCACGCCGACTACGCCGTTGGCAACAGCGATTATGTATGCCATTCGTTCCGATACCCAGGATCTAGGTATGCAGGCCTCGTCGGCGGATATCCAGGCGATTCAAAATCTCTATCCCCTGGCGAATAAACGCATGTTAAGCGAGATCCAGCGCGGGAGCGTTCAGCGCGATTATTTTACCATGCTGACGGCGGCATTGAATCAGGCCCGAATTTACGGGTACTGCATCATAACCAGCCTGGACGAGATTACGAATTGCGACATGATTAGTGAAGTGGCCGATCTGTTACTGCGGGATGACGAGGTGAGTTGGACGCTGTGTTACGGATTCTGCCGCGAAAAGATGTGGCTGTCACTACGGACAAGCGAATCCGGCAAGCGCGCGGAAAAAGTGATGAAGCGACTGGTGGCCCGGCGCGGCACCGGCGGGGGCCATGAGACCATGGCCGGCGGTCAGATCCCCTTAAAGAAAAAAACCAAAGCCGAACGGAATCATCTCGAAAAAGTTATCCGGGATAAATTCCTCAAACTGCTGGGAATTTCGGGCAATCTGGGCAAGAAACTGATTACGTGAAATCAAAAATTTCCACAGATTTATTACAGCCACAGAGGTCATAGAGGATACAGAAGAAATAGCCACGAAAAAGCTAAAAGGCATAAAATGTTTCTCCTGAGAAAAATACTCATAAATCATATCATGGTAATTCCAAGTTGCGTTCAAATCTGGTAAGCGGTATAATAAGTAGTATCCGGGGGCGACAGGCCCCTTCGGAATATATATCGGGATGTCAATTTAAGATAGGAAGAGCGACATGGGACGAATCGTGACACATATGAAATTGGCGAATTTTTCCGATCCAAGCAAGACCTTATCGCTGAGCGCTCTGGTCGATACCGGCGCCGCGTATATCACCTTACCGACCGAATGGAAAGAGAATCTTGGCGAAATGGAACAACTCAGCGAGATCGAAGTGGAGATGGCCGACCAGTCCACCAGGAAGGGTTTTGTCTGCGGGCCGGTACGAGCCCGGATTGGAGAATTCCGACCTATTATGGCGGAGGTTCTGTTTCTGGAGATGGAACCGGATGAAGACGGCGAATATGAACCTCTTATTGGTTACATCGCCCTCGAGCAGGCCGGCGCCGCCGTCGATATGCTCGGCCACCGTCTCGTGCATGTCAAACGAGTCGATTTGAAATGAGATTAACTCGCCCAAACGAAAGAAATAAATCGAGTAATGTGAAACTGAATAAATTATATACGTTTACGAGTATTTTTAACGTAGATATACATAAAGCATGGATACTTATTGTTTTCTAAAGGTGTAATCCATGAGCAAACATATGGCAGCAAATTTTTATCGAGAACTTATTCAACTCTTTAATCTCAGAACCGCATGGTTGCTCAAGGTTGTGGGCAAGGGAATTACGATAACGCCGAAGAAAGTCTTTGATAAGAGGGAACGAATTAAATGGATCGATAAATTGAAAAAACTTGCACAGAATTGTGTGGAGGGAGATTACGCAAAAGAAGAATTTAATGCGTTAATTTATAAGAAGAAACAATGGCAGTGCACAAGAAATAAAGGCTGGAACCGTAAGGACAAGAAAAAGCATTTTGACACATGGTTCGCTAGGCACATTCCATATAAGAACTGCATCTATATCTTCTGGAAGGGGCGAAAGGCAGAATATGTGGGTAGAACCCTAAACGGAAAGGGACGACCTCAAAGTCACTTTTCGACGTTTTGGTTTAATGGAATCACACGAATAGACATCTATTCTACTTCAAGGGCAAGTCAAGTACCAAAATTGGAGTGCCTCGCAATTCATCGTTTTAAGCCGAGACGGAATGAAAAAAACCATCAATACCCAAATGGGCAAAGAGGTGCCCAGTGTGCAATATTCACAAGCTGATAGAGGCGGAATTAAAGGACATATTTTCATTGAAGTAATGACCGAACCACGATCTTCGGGGGCAGAGTCGCTACGTGATGAAAATACTATTACGAGAAAATTTCTTCGTAGTCGGAGATAAACTGGGCGGCGACTTCCAGGGAGGTGATTCCGTCGGCGGCTTTATCGAGGACGTCCTCGATAATCGAGTGGGTGCGTAATTGTACCAGTTTTTTATCCATCTCTCTTTGATTCATGCCGGATGCGATTTCCCGCCCAAAAATGGTATTGATGCGCGTGACTTCAAAGACGCCGACGCGGCCGAAATACCCATATCCCTTGCATGTTTCACAGCCCACGGCTTCATAGACCTGCTCGGGAACGGAAACCTGATATTTTTCAAAGATGGCTTTTTCCGAGGAATTCAACTCCACCTTACGCGCACAAGTCGAACACACGCGACGGATCAGGTCCTGCTGGACGATCAGGCGCAGGGCGCCGCCGATCACGTAGCGGGGTACGGATAAATTCTGCATCACGTCGATCACCATGCCGGGATTGCGGGCGTGAATAGTGGCCAACACCAGGTGGCCGGAAAGACCCGCACGGGCGGCAGTGACGGCGGATTGTTTATCGCGAATTTCGCCCACGAGAATGACGTCCGGGTCCGTA
>CAZNQT010000451.1:0-4630 GCA_964574885.1 uncultured Pirellulales bacterium | reverse complement strand
TGCCTCAGCTTCGGACCATCGACTCAACAGCAACGAGCGCCTCGAATTTCTGGGCGATGCCGTACTCGGCGTCGTCATCTGCCACGAACTCTTCCAGCGATTCGGTAACTATCTCGAAGGCGAACTTACCAAGGTTAAGAGTATGATCGTCTCGCGACGCACCTGCGGACGGATCGCCGAAAAGATCGGTCTGACCCAATATTTACGAATCGGCAAGGGTATGACCGCCCATCGAAAACTCCCCTCTTCCTGTGCCGCCGCCGCCATCGAAGCCATTATCGGCGCCGTATTTGTGGACGGCGGCCAAAACGCCGCCCGTCAATTTATCCTCCGTCATTTCGGGCCCGTCCTCAAAGACGCCAATGCCCAACAGCACCACGGCAACTTCAAGAGTATGCTCCAGCAGTACGCTCAGCACGCACTCGATACAACACCGATGTATGAATTGCTGGATGAGAAAGGCCCCGATCACAGCAAGTGTTTCGAGGTCAGCGTCGTCATCGGCAACCGCCGTTTCGCCGGCGGCTGGGGTCCCAGTAAAAAAGAAGCCGAACAACTCGCCGCCTTCCATGCCCTACAGGAACTCGACGTTATCAGCCAGGACCAATCCTTTCCCGCCTATACCGGGGATTAATCTTTTCCTTATCAAGTCCCCGATTTCTTCTGTGTTTTCATCTATACTTGCGCCAAATTTTTTAAAAAAACCGTTATATTTCCACTGGTTGCGACATGACATATATAGCTGTGATTTTTAGTATCGCTGGCTGGGTAACAGAGTTATACAAAGAAAGGAGAAGAATCCATGAGAAAGTACCTGATGATTTTGGTCTTGACCTTGGCAACCGTGATTGGCACGAGCGCCATCATGGCCAACAAGGCCGCTGAGGGCGAGGGTATCTGTATTGTCATCTCGCCTAATACTCTTGTGCTGAGTCAGGATACAGCCTGCGTGACCGTCCACTCCAATTTGCCGATAGAGTTGGTGGATTGTGAATCCCTCTTGCTTGAGGGCGTACCTCCGGTTTTGGTTAAGGCAGACAACCTTGGACATTTGGTCGCCAAGTTTGACGAAGAAGCGATTAAAGCGCTTGTCCAGCCCGGCCAAGCCACTTTAACCTTAACCGGGCTCCTTATTATTAATGGCGAGTCCTTCGAAGCTTCCGATACTATCACGGTCAGGGAATAATCCGTGTCGGGATCCTAACCCGTATCCGTCCCTGCCGGCGCTCAAAGTGAAAATCACGAATGAGGCATACCTGGGTTCTTCCCAGGTATGCTTTCGTTTTTGGCGGATTCAACATTCCGTTTTAATCCTTGGGGGCAATTTTTCCAAGCAGCGCGGACAGTTTCTCGATGTAATGTCGGCCAAGCCAGCGAGGCCCCGAATGCCCGGCCAGAACTGCCCCCCAGACAAGCAAAACAAGCCAATGTCAGGTTTAAGAAAGATACTTTATGCTTTTGCATTAAAAAAAAGCGTTTTATTCGTCTTTGTCTTTAGGTTTGAGAAGTTTTTTAATGGCTTTACCGATGCCCGCGGCCAGTTCCTTGGGACCTTTGCGGACGGAACTTTTAGCACGGCTGACGAAGTTGGCTTCCGCGTAGAGGGTATTGCTCTGGGCATCGCGGATCTGTAAGCGGCAGACGGCTTCTTCCAGAGGACCAACAACTTTATCCAGGAGTTTTCCTTCGTCGTAGTGGATGATAGTACCTGTGATAAGCAGTTTTTTATCCGTCGGACCGTGTAGGAACGGCTTTTTTTCATCACCGGATCCCTCCTCTTTCAGGAGTTCTTTCGGAACCTCTTCCGGCAGATACTGGATGAACTCCAAGGGACAGGCGCCGTCGATCGTATTTTCGATCGAGCCCATTTGCACGGCGCCATAGGTGAAAGACAATTCTCGGAATTGTTGTTCATCACCGGCCAGGAGAATATAATGTCCGGAACTTCCGGTCGCACCGTAATACCCTTCTTTGATAATTCGGCTATAGCAGCCGCCGGAAATCATACCGCACGTAACCAGGATTAACGCCAGTCGAATGTTTTGTCGCATCGTTCAATCTCCTTTACGTCATACCAGTATTAGAGTGATTCATACAAGGATTACTTTTTTATCCGTTTCCTACTCGCTCGAATCCTCTTCCTTATGTTCGGAAAGGCTTAGGTTGTCAAGTTTTAATTTATGATCGGTCCGGGTGGATTGGGAAAAATGCTGCCGAATACGCTGTGCGATCTGTTTGGCAGTTAGATCGTTTTGGGCCGGAAGAAACAGATTTTTATCCTGGTTTTTCCTATAGAGGATTTGTGTTGCCCAAGCGAAGAGTTCTGACGGCACGAGCGAAATAGAAGTTTCGTTCTGTAATTGTTTGAGACGCAGATGATCCAGCAGTGCTTGAGCGGCTTGGGTCGCCTGGGACAAGCCGATGGGTTCGATTTGATCAATGCCTCCCAGGCTGATTAGAAATCCGCTGATGGAAGGTTCTTTTTTTCGACCGGTTGATTTCATTTTCGGACCCTGCTGAAACGATAAAACATAAAATTGTTCCAGCGGTATCACCCAGCGGTAATGTTCGGCCAGTAATTTTTGTCCCTGGGTGATTTGGTCTTTCAAACGCTGGGCCTGTTCGAACTGCAGATCGGCCGATCGTTGTTTCATCTGTTCCCGCCAGGTCTGAATGTGCTGAGGAATATCGGGGAGGAATTGAGTCACTTCCCCTATCAAAGCGTGATATGTTTCCGGGGAGAAGGTTCCCTGTTCTATCGCCCCACAGCGATTCATTTGGGCATACGCACAGGATTCGGAACAGTCCCCCTGGCTGATTCGATCCGAGCAGCGACAAAGATCAAAGATACTCTGTAGAATTTCGAGGTACGCAGCGGCGGCTTTTTTAGTCGCGAAAGGCCCCCAGAATGAATGGATCTCGGTAGTAAGCTGACAAGTAATTTCCCAGAAGGGATAGTCACCGGCTGAATTCCGGTGAAGGAACCATGCCTCCAGTTTGCCGAACCATTGCTGATAGGTTTCAGGATACACCTCGCGGGCGATCCGGAAATAGGCTAGTTGGGTTTCGAAGGGACTATAGGTTCGTCGAAACCAAATGCGAGTGACGATCGGTCTTAATCGGGTGCGTCGGCTTACGGTTTGAGATTCATTTTGTTTGTCCTCGGCTTCGACCGTCAACCGACGACGAATTAAACTGCGCAGGTTCGCGCCATAGAGCAGCAGAACCGGTTGCAGTTGATCGTTGGCCAACAGACACACACCGGCCGTGCTGGGTACGTCTTTTGTTCCGGCCGTCAAGTCTGCATCCGGCGGAAGGATCAGGCAACCGTCAAATAAAGTGTCGCCGCGCATAAGCAAATCATAAACGAAAAGCCTCGTTACTGTCAAATCTATGATTCTGTTTTTCGAATCGCCAGCGAAAGCGCCGGTACGATTACCAGACCGGTGGTGATTTTTATGAATTTTAGCAGTAGCATGATGATCCGCTGAATAAGTTTGGCCCAGGGATACTTGTTGGCAATCGAAACGGCATAGCCGGCATACCAAAGGTCGATTCGATCTTTCAGGCCGGCCCGAATCGGTTCCAGAAGAACCGGCGGATAGGAACTATTTTGTCGCAGAATGGTCAGAATTTCTCTAACGTCGCCGCCGCGAATGCCACGGCGTAACAAGTCCGACCAGGATTCCTGGGCGCCTACCCTCGGGGAAAACCGACGGGCATAAGCCAGAGCCAACCGATCCGGTACATACCCCATCAGAGGTAAACGACTCGTGTGTCCTTCGAAAGGGAAATAACGATACGGCGTTTGATTGATAAACAAAACACCGTCCCACTTTAACTGTTCCCAAAGTTGCGATAATAATCGCCTTCGTTCCGTCGGCAGCAGATGTTCATACACGGCGCTCATGACAATATAATCGAAAGGTCCGACATTCGTCGGCAATTGTTCGCCGGTGGGTGAGCAGAGAAAATCGACATTCGAGTATCCGTAGAATTGCGATCGTGCCCGCGCGAGGGCAAGCCATCGTTCCTCCAGATCGACGCCGAGAATCTGAGTATGGAGTAAGGTACGCGCCAAAATTACGGTCGAAGCACCGGCGCCGCAACCGAAATCCAATACCGTCTTGTTCACAAAATGTTCCGGCGGTACATATCCGAAAATATCTTTTTCCAGGCAGATCTGGACATAGACAGGATCCTCGTCCCGGCGAATCTCATCGCATAACGCGCCCGGTCCCTTGGCGTCAAGAATCGTGCGGATAAGTTCCGCAGGATAGGCGGTTTCCCAGGTCTGGGAAGGATTGCCGGAAAGATCCTTTGTCAGGTACACTGATATCTTTCGGCGCTCGGCGGAAATAGTGATAATCCGTACCTCGCCGTCAGCATGTTTTATTATTTCCTCCATATGCGCCTGCTGAGGAAATCAAAGTGAGAGTCGAGTTTGCCTTAGACGTATATGATACTCAGATGGGCATACCGATGATAGTGGCTTGAAAAACCATTTGGCCCTCGACAACGCCTTGGGTGGCCAATTTAAATCGGCGCCGGCGGATTTCCAAAAATGTTCCTAGTAAATATAAACGAGAACCGGGCACTACCTGAAGACGAAACTTAACGTCCTCCAAGC
>CAZNQT010000450.1:0-4637 GCA_964574885.1 uncultured Pirellulales bacterium | reverse complement strand
CGTAAACTATGTCGGTCGCACCTCTATGGAAATCGGAGTCCGTGTCCTATGCGAAGATCCCAAATCTCGCAAGCAAATCCTGGCCACTACCGCCCACCTGACCTTCGTCGCCCTCGACGAAAAGAAACAACCCACCGAAGTACCGCCGTTACGACCGGAAACCGAGGACGAAAAACGACGCTACGAGAACGCCAAACTCCGCACCCAGGCCCGCAAGGAACTCCGGGAAAAATTAAAGCACGCTGACAGGTAGCAGGCGCCCGCTTCGAATACCTTGGGAATATATTTTTTTAAGGACGAAATTATGAAATTGTTTCGTTGTACGTTAATCGTTGTTCTTTCTCTTGCTTCCATCGCTGCTGCTTTCAACGGTCATATCGTTACCGAAGGTCCGTTGAAAATTATCATCGCAGAGATTCCCTCGCCTACTCAATATGACAAACCAATCCCGATTTCCGTTACGGTGGAGAACCTGGGAGAATCCGCATTGGCGGTGCAACTGCACGTTGCCGACCTAGTGGATGAATGGTACGCCGTCGGTCCCCCCCAAACACAACTCAGCGTACCACCGGGAAAAACCCAAACCACTACGTTTCAGATCGCCGCCGGCAAAGGCGCCTATTCCGCCTTGTATCCCGTTCATATCTACGCGGCCACACAATACCAGGGCAAATCGCTTACCGCTCATGCCGTACAGATCTTCGAATCCAAGTTTCTCAAAGCGAGTCCTGTCGCCAAACCCTCTCCCCGGGATCTACCTTTGAATATCGTACCCGCCCAGGGCGCTCTGCCTTTGACCTCCCTGAAAACCTACCGGATTGCCTGGCAATACTTTGAAAAGCCTTTAAAATACCTGCCGATAGGTTGGCAGGATTCCGATCCGCAATCGTCGGCCAACTTCAATTTACAGAACGTTACGCGCGGCGCTACGAAGTATTCCCTCCACATGCATCCGCCTTGGCGCGGCGGCGGCGGGACCATCTTTGCCGAATACAAACTCAAACTACCAAACACAACACTTATTACCTTGACCTTCGCCAACGCCATCCGCGATCACACCGCCGCCGAACCGCCCAGCGACGGCGTTACCTTTCGCGTCTGGGTTGATCAACAAAAACTATTCGAGCGACACACCGACAGCAAAACCTGGCTGCCCGGTAAAGTGAATCTTAGTCCCTTCGCCGGTAGGGAAATCCTCCTACGTCTGGAAAGTCATCCCGGCCCCCGGCGCAATACCACCTGCGATTCTTCCTTCTGGGCCGAACCCACCATCACCGCCGGCGCTCTCCCGCCTCAACTGACTCTGGCCCAACGTGAAGCCCTTCGCCAACGCGCCCGATCCCTGGTTCAAAATCCCAATCAAACCGCACGGATTGAACATATTTACAAATTGGACGACGGCTATATTGCCGTACTGATCCCCGGACCCAATGGCGTTTTCGATGGCGTCCTGGCTTTCGGCAAAGACAAACAATGCGTGACTTATGACGGTTTGAATGTTTCACTGTTAGGCCAAAAAATCGGACCGGGTCCCTCGCCCGTTATCGTTCGTCAGGTGCGGACTACAAAATCGGATACACTGAATAAAATTCAGCTCATCCATCGGCTCGCATTTCAAGGCGATGAGTTTGAGTTGATCTCAAGCATCTGGAAGGATCGCAGCGGTCTGCGCATCCGGCTCGACTGTCCGGAACGAATTACGGATTTTTCTCTGGCTTCTGCCGACCAGAAGGCGCCGCGCGTTTTTTACGGTCATGGGTATTGCATAGAAGAACCCCAGGCCTTTCGCGCCGGGTTTGGCGGCCACAACCTCTCCACCAGCCATGTTGGATTCGATTTTGCAAAAGGGATTTCTCTACTCATCGCCACCGATTACCCTCCGGATCACCTCGAAGTCAATCCCGACCGGAATATCTACGCCCTGCACACGCACCTGAACGCCACCATGACGTTTGTACCCAGCACCAAAGGGGCCTTCGATTGTGCCTTCAAGTATCGACCGCTCTATGATAAACGAGCCGCGCCGGATTTTGCCAACAAGGCCGGGCGCTTCGTTTTCGATATCTGGGGCGGGCGCTACGCCGACAACGCCGAGCAGATGAAACGCATGATCGCCTACGGCCTCACCGATTCTCTCCTGACCCTGCACGTCTGGCAGCGCTGGGGTTACGATTATCGACTGCCCGATATCTATCCTCCCAATCCCAACCTCGGCGCCGTCGAAGACATGCAGCAGGTGGGCAGAATCTGCGACCAGTATAATATCCCCTGGGGACTGCACGATAATTACATCGACATCTATCCCGATGCCAAAGACTACAGCTACGATCACATCTGCTTCACCGAAGGCGGCCAACCCATCAAGGCCTGGTTCAACTCAGGCCGTAACGCCCAAAGTTACCGCTGGCGGCCCGACCACATCCTGCCCTTCGTACAGCGTAATCTCAAACTCATCAAACCCGACCTGCATCCCACCCATTATTTCATCGACGTTTTCACATCCATCAACATCTTTGACTATTACGACCGCCACGGTCAATTCCACTCCTTCCTCGAAACCCGCAGACACTGGGGCGAGGCCTTCGCCTGGATTCGCGATTACCTCGGCCATAACGCTATCATGACCTCCGAAGCCGGACACGATCAACTCACCGGCTATATCGCTGGCGCCGACTGTCAGCACCTCCAGATCACCCCCGACAGCCGTCGGTTCTGTATTCGTATCGGCTGCAAAGATTGGCAGCGCGTCCCCTGGTTCGACGCCGTCCTGCACGACAAATTCAGTCTGCACGGCGTGGGCTATTCCGGACGTTACCAGGGCGGGCGCGACCGAGCCGATCATGGCATCTCCAGTGATGACTACATCTCCGACGAACTCCTCACCGGCCACGCCCTCATGATCGACCGCTATGCCTTCGAACGCAAACAGGCCGGCCGCGACGCCGTCCGTAAGTATTACCTCGCCCAGGATTTCATCCGCTCCATCGCCCGCGATGCCATTCAAGATGTGCAGTTCGTCGAGGACGACATCCACCGCCAGATCATTACCTGGAACTCCGGCGCAAAAGTCTATGTCAACCGCGGTGAAAACGATTGGCACATCGCCGATAAAATCCTGCCCCAATATGGTTACTATGCCAAAAACAAAACTATCGAATCCAATATCGAAAAAATTAACGACGTGATCGTCGAACAATCCCACGCCCCGAATCGCTGGTATTTTAACGCTCGCGGCTATAGTACCGATGTCACTTTACAGGTACAACCTGTAGCCCAAAAAGTCGAATTTCTCGGCGATAACAAATTCAAACTCCTCATCGACTGGAGCGTACATCAACCGATCCCCGAAGACCTCTCGGTCTTTCTGCACTTTACCAGCGAAAAATCCAAACGCGATGATAAGATCGCCTTCCAGGGCGATTTCAAACCCAACCCTCCCACCAGTTCCTGGCAGGCTTCTATTACCACCGGATCGGACCGTATCATTAATATCAATCCGGAATTCGGCGCCGGCGAATATGATATTAAAGTCGGCCTCTGGAACCCCGCCACCGGACGACGGTATCCACTGCTCGGCGACAACGACGGCAATCTGGGCTATCGTCTGGGCAAGTTGATCGTCCGGAAGAACGGCGGCAATATCACGTCCGTTGATTTAATGAAAAATTCCTATCAACCGAAATTGCGTAACCGTTGGAACCGGCAGCGAAAATCCATCGACTTCGGCCCCGCCCGCACCGCCGGCGCCTTTCGCGTCGAAAAAAAATCAAACCAATTGGTGGTCACCCCCCTACCCCAGTTACCCCCCTTCGAGATTACCCTGCGCATACCTCAATTGCTCGGGAACTCGTCGGACTCGACCCCTTCGGTAACCGCCGTCGATATGCAGGGCAACACTCTCCGTCCCGTACCATGCCAATACCGAAACCGCCAACTGACGTTTAAAACCAGAACCAACGAATTCGCATACCACATCAAACGTCCATAATCCCTTACCTACCCTTGACGAAATCCCACTGATCCGATAGAATTCTGATAGTGTGCTTGCGTGTGAAGGAGGATTTGATGGCATCCGGATAAGGAAAGGATTGGCGATGATACCAACAGAACATGGCAAATTGAGATCCCCGCAACCGACTCGGCGGGAGATGTTGAGTGCGGCGGCGGGGGTGGCGGCGACAGCGACGATAGCGGGGATCGGGAGTACATCCATGATGGCGGTAGAAGCGAAAAAGGCAGTCACCAAAGGTCGGATCAACCAGTCGGTGTGCAAGTGGTGCTTTGGCAGGGAGCCGCTGGATACGTTCGCGGCTTATTGCGCGCAGATCGGGATCAAGTCGATCGAGTTGGTCGGTCCGGATCAGTGGGGTGTGTTGAAAAAGCACGGTCTGATTTGTGCGATGACGCCTAGCCACGGAATCACCAAGGGATTAAACCGAATCGAAAATCACGAGGAATGTATCGATAAAATTCGTAAGAGTATCGACGATACGGCAGAAGCGGGATTTCCCAACGTGATTTGTTTTTCGGGAAATCGGGCCGGCATGGACGACGAGGAAGGTCTGGAGAATTGCGCGATTGGCGTAAAAAAGATCGTCTGGTACGCGGCGAAGAAAAAGATCATGCTGATCATGGAG
>CAZNQT010000449.1:0-4642 GCA_964574885.1 uncultured Pirellulales bacterium | reverse complement strand
GGAGAACCGATCGCAATAGGGATGCTGGAAAAATTATCGGATTCATTAGCCTCGGAGAACACATCGACACTGTCGGATTTCATAATCAGATAATAATTGCCGTCAGGAAGGATTCCCAGGCTTGGCAGGGTGATGTTGGTGGTATTCAAAGAGAACTCGGTGGAATTGAGACCCGCGCTTACGGTAATGGTTCCCAGTTCGGTGTCGGTTCCGGGATTGTAGTTTGCGTCAGGAGACAGCACGATATTGATATCAAATGCGGTGGCAGCAGTGTCGCCGATATTATAGATGTCGGCGTCGATGTTATAGGATTCAGCCCACGCCAGGGAATTGGGGTCCTCGGCGTCGATATAAAAGTCAACATTTTTCAGGTCCACACCGGCAGACAGGTTGGGATTCGTGACAATCTGTACGGGCTGACCGAACATATTATTGATTTCGAAGACCTCGGCGACTTCGCCGCCGGTTTCAAAATTCACACTGTCGATCAGAATGGTAAGCTGATATTCGCCGTCGGAGAAGATACCGGGATCAGGCAAAGTTACGTTTACATCATTGATCGATTCGGCGCCGGCCGTCAGGCTGGAGATCGGTAAAGAAGTAAGAACATATTGATTTCCTCCCATTTTAGGACCGGCCCCCTGTTCGAGAACGACGGAGACTTCAAAGGCGCCGGCATCGGTATCGCCGGCGTTATAGACATCGACGGGAACCTCGTAGGTGTGGCCCCAGATCAAATCGATATTCGGTAACAAAGGATTCGGTCCAATGGGTCCGTCCATTTCGGAGGATACCAGGTCAATGACGCCGGTCATGGTGGAAATATCCCCCATGGAGATCGGCGTCATCCAGGTGTTATTGGTTTCGTCGCCTTCGGTGATGGCGTCTTCGCTATCGACTTTGACAAAGACATAATAATCGCCGTCGGTTCCGGAACCGGGCATGGTAATGGTGAGATTGTTGTCATTGGAACTGGCGCCGGCGCCGAGATTCACAACGGTAAAGTTACCGGTCAGTTCGGTATCGGCGCCAATTTCCAGCGTATCGTCGTCGCTGAGATAAAATTTCACGGTGGCTGTCCCGGTGGCTTCGGCGTCGCCGACGTTGCTCAGAGCTACGTTGGCATCGAGAGTGTCACCCCAGGTGGGCGGCTCCATCATATCGATAAAGGCATCGTCGATGACGAGGTCGGCGCCGGAGGTGGGACCGGGAGCGGTGATATTCATGGGGAAGGTGAGGATATTGTTGGCCTCATCCGTTTCGGTAAAGACGTCGCCGCTATCGACTTTCATAACCAGGTAATAGGCCCCGTCGGTGTACTCTCCGATGGGAGGAAGGGTAAATCCGATTTCATTGTAGGAAAGTTCCGTGGAATTCAGGGCGCTGACCGGAAAGACGGCAAGGACTTCATCATCGCCGCCAACGACGTTATAAGTTTCATCGGCGGACAGGGCAATGGAGATATTAAAGGGACCGGCGTTGGCATCGCCGATGTTGTAGGCGTCGGCATCGAGTTCGTAGGACATACCCCAATTCAGATTGGCGCCCGAATCGTCATCCAACACCTCCAATCCAATGCCCATCAGATCGATCCCGCTGGACAAAGTAGGCGTGGTAACGAGGTTGACCTCCTGAAAGACGACGTTATTGCTTTCGAAGGTTTCGGCGACTTGGCCTCCGCTATCATAGGAAGTACTGTCGGCCACCACGAGGATATAATAAGCGCCGTCGGCACCGCTGCCGGGCAGGATCGCATCGACGTCGTTGATCGTGTCGGACAGACTATCCAGCGAAGTGATATTCAGCGGCGATCCGAGCAGAGAGGTATCGCCGACATCGAATAAAGTATCGGTACTGAGAACAATATCGATAGTAAAGGCGCCGGCGTTGGCGTCGCCAATATTAAATACGTCCGCACAGGCGGGATAGGTGTGTCCCCAAATCAGATCGATTGTTTCCGGCAATCCGGCGGTGTCCGTTACCAGGTCGATACCGGATACTGGGTCGGAAGCGCCGACGGGAATCCAGAGGGCGTCAGTGTTGTTGGTTTCATTGTCTTCGGCGATGGCGTTTTCGCTATCGACGGACATGAAGAGGAATTTGTCGCCGTCGGTCCCGCTGCCGGGCAGAGTCACCGTATGCGTATTATTCGACACGGCGCCGATGCCAAGATCGACGACAGTAAAGTTTTCAGCTAATTCGGTATCGGTGCCGACTTCGAGCGTATTGTCATCGCTGAGATAGAACTTGACCGTCGCGGCGCCGGTGGCGGAAGCATCCCCGGCGTTAATCACATCGGCGGTAAGATCGAGTGTCGCTCCCCAGTCGATAGGGCTGAACATATCCACTCCGAAGGCGTCCACCTGCAGATCGGCGGCCAGGAGCAGCCGAGGTTCCAGCGGCTCTAACTCAAAGCGATTTCCCGGATGTTGCTTCATTTGATTCCGCGCAAATTGACGACGTAATTTCCGTAATCGTGACATGATTTGCACCTCTGATAAGGAAGAAAATTCATTTTACGTTCTTTGATTTTTACCATCGATAATTTTAACTCTTACCTAATATCGACCGGTTGAGACGAATATTTAAGACGGTGTCAAAAAGACCATAAAAATATATTGTTTTACGATAGTTTTTCTTGAAATCGCACATTACCAATACAGGGAAATCCTCTATTTGTCGTAGCCCAGGTCGGAATATCTCGATACCAACGAAAAGCGGCAAGGGATCGATAAAGAAGGGCTTTTTACTACTGATATCGTCGTTGCCGACCTGTTGATATCCCCATTTCGGACTATATACATTTCAGGGAGACAAGCGAGCCTCTCTCATCCCGTTTATTCCAATCCGATATCAAAAAGAAGTGACAGAGACAATGTGCCATATTAGTACTATAAACATGATTTCATATTTTTTTATAAAATCTTCATGCTATTTATCTCATAGGGGTATTTATACTGATATTGCTAAAGGAAAATTCTGACGCAGAAACTCACAAGGAAGCAATGATGGGCAGGTGCTTTGCGAGCGATAACTTTAGGTTTTTAGTGCTGTAAAAAGACGCAAAACACGCATATTGAATCTAATTCTCTTGTAGGGGCCCGGCGGATCGGGGGTAGGAAATCGGGGTGATAGGATTTGAACCTACGGCCTCCTGCTCCCAAAGCATATCCAGCATCGTGTTGTATTTTCATAACTTACTGTATTTACAGCACTTTTCGAAAGCTCTAAATACAATAAAACCTGTTAAATACCCTTAAATACAGCCGTATAAGTGTAGTCAAAAGTGTAGATTAAGATCTCTTACAGTGACTAGTTTTTGGTACGCGCTCTAATCAAACTACACTTATCTACTACACTTTTGGAATTATACCTTACTTCCACACTCCGAGCAATATTTTCCTCTAAGTAAAGCATGATCGCAAACTGGACACCGCCGGAGCAGCCTTGATCCTGTACTTTTTGACCCCACAAGCAAAATGAGTAAGGTAACAATGATTGTGATAGCTGTACCAGTATTGGCGGATGGGCCTACCAAGAATCACGAGTGTTATATGGAAACGGCCACATCGCGAATGCTCAGGGGAATAATTTAAATAATGTTGATGCTCTCACCGGAAGGATGCGATGGCATTGAATAAGTGGTTTGGGAGGCTTAGAAATGAGCAGTGGAACTCAATATTTCATAAGTATGCCTGTTCTCCTATTTGTGCTTATTTTCTTGAGTAATTGTGATTCAGGTTCGGAATCTGATAGTCAAGCTGATGCAGATAATCTCCATCAAACGGTAAAGCAAGATGATATAAATGCTACTATATAATTACTAATTCAAGGAACGGATAGAGGGAAGAAAAGGGAGGGAGATGAGGTAAGTGGTGTTGTAATCCAAATGTAATTGTGTTATGATAGGGAGTTGACCAATTTGATCTGGGAAATATCGGATAATAACAGCAAATATTTGAGAGAATGGGTAAGATATTCGCATCCGTGTCACATGATGAAAAATCCGCAAAAGTTGAGTATATGTTAGCAGAAGTTATTCCAAACACATACGATTTCAAAGGGAAAAAGGTATTTCGACCCAGCAAGAAAAACAGCAGAGTTTTCTGTCCAACATTTCCTATGGGGCGTTTCGTGACACAACCTCTATCACAAAAGTTTGCAAGCTTAGAAGAATTGAGGAGTTTTTTGCGTCGCTGTAAATATGTGTCAGATCTCGAACAATTTAATCAACAGGATTACTGGTTTCCTCCGGAAGAGTTTGAGTCGGCAAAAAAAGGTGACTGCGATGATTTTGCTTTGTATACTTGGAGACAATTGATGGCGTTGGGATATCCTTGCAGATTTGTAGTTGGCAGATCGGGTAAATACGGCGATGGACACGCGTGGGTTACCCTGAAAAAGGATGGGAAGGACTATATATGTGAGGCACTGGCTTGTAGTCTCAAACATTTGCCCCGCTTAAATATGTTCAGGTATACACCAGGAGCTTCCGTAGAATGGGATGGGAAAAAACTTCATTATTATTCCCATAAAAAGTTACCGTTTAATCCTTCGGTAGGAGCATTTTTCTACTACTTTGGCGAATGGCTAATATTTTGGATTGTATTATATATAAAGTATGTGCTTATAACGTTACCCG
>CAZNQT010000448.1:0-4642 GCA_964574885.1 uncultured Pirellulales bacterium | reverse complement strand
GATTTAGAAAGGTTTACCATGCAACTGCGCAACCAAGCCATTATTGTTCCGGGTCTGTCGTGGGTGTTTCTGGCCCTGATACTCGTACCGGCGGAAGGTCAATCTCGACCGCTACCCACAAAGGTGAAGCTGATCGGGTCCGATTTTTCGAGTTGGCGTGCCGGAGTGGGGGATTGGCAGGCGGTGGGGGAGGCGTTCATGCAGGCGGAGAATAACAAGCTATTAGATTCAAAACCGGGCGCCGGGGTGATCGTCAATGGTCCGACGGGGCGGACGAAGCATCTGTTTTCGAAACGGGAACATGGGGACGTGCGGGCGCACGTGGAATTCATGGTGCCGCAGGGGGCGAATTCGGGGGTGTATTTTCAGGGCCGGTATGAGATACAGGTGTTCGACAGTTGGGGAGTAGTCGAGCCGCATTACTCGGACTGCGGGGGGATCTATCAGCGGTGGGATGAGAAGCGTAATCCCAAGGGGTATGAAGGTAGGCCGCCGCGGGTGAACGCGTCGAGACCGCCGGGGGTGTGGCAGTCGTTTGACGTGATCTTTCGGGCGCCGCGGTTCGATGCGAACGGCAAGAAGATCGCCAATGCGAAATTCGAGAAGGTGTATCACAACGGCGTCCTGGTACATGAGAATCAGGAGGTGACGGGACCGACGCGGGCGGCGGCGTATAATGATGAGAAGCCGTTGGGGCCATTGATGCTGCAAGGGGATCATGGCCCGGTGGCGTATCGGAACGTATGGTGGGAGCCAATCGAGAGCGATCCGTTTTTGGCGTACGGGGACGGTCGGGTTCAGATTACCGATCAGGGATTAGGTTTGTTCCGCGGAGATACGGGCGATTGGCAGGCGGTGGGGGAGGTACAATTACATCCGGAGAATGCGAAGCTGCTGACGGGTGCAAAGGGGACAGGGGCAATCCTGAATGGAGCGAAAGGGAAGACGAAGAACCTGGTGACGAAGTGCGAGTTCGGGGACGTGCGGGCGCATATTGAGTTTATGATGGCAAAGGATTCGAATTCGGGGGTGTACTTCGCGGGTCAGTATGAATTGCAGATCTTTGACAGTTGGCAGAAACAGGGGGCATATCCGGGGATCGAATGCGGGGGAATTTATCAGCGTTGGGATGAGAAGCGGAGCTCCAAGGGATTCGAGGGGCACTCGCCGCGGGTGAATGCGTCGTTTGCGCCAGGGAAGTGGCAAACTTTTGACGTGATCTTTCGGGCGGCGCGGTTCGATCAGGACGGTAAGAAGATCGCGCCGGCGGAATTTGTGAAGGTCTGGCATAACGGTAAGGTGATTCACGAAAAGGTGAAGCTCTACGGGCCGACGAGGGGGAGTATGTTCGCCGAGGAGCGGGCGAGAGGGCCGCTGCTGTTCCAGGGGGATCACGGGCCGGTGGCATATCGAAACGTATGGGCGGCGCCAGTGGAGACGCCGTTCTTCTTTTCGTTTAACAGTGCCATGCGCGATAAAGGATTGAATGCCGATCAGCGGGCGGCGCTGTTGAAGAAGCTGGGCTACGACGGAATGGAATACAACGGTTTCGACGGTCTGGCGGAAATCGTGCAGTCGTTGGATAATCATGGATTACGGTTGTTTACGATCTATACGCCGGTGAATCTGGATGAGGGGCAGACTAAGTATGATCCCAAGTTGCAAGAGTCGCTGGAGATTATTAAGGATCGGGATGTGGTTTTGGAACTGCACGTTCACAGCAAACAGTATAAGAAATCCGATCCGGCGGGGGATGAGCGGGCGGTGGCGATACTGCGAGAGATGGCGGACCTGGCGGCGCCGAAGAGGGTGCGGTTGGCGATCTATCCGCATTACGGATTCTGGGGCGAGACGGTGGAGGATTCGGTTCGGGTGGCGGAGAAGGTGAATCGTCCGAACGTCGGTTCGATTTTTAATCTGTGTCACTGGCTGCGGGTAGGGGGGAAGGATTATGAATCGGTACTGGCCAAGGCGAAGCCGACGTTGATCGCCGTGAGCATCAATGGGGCGGAGACAAGCGGAACGGATTGGAAGGCGTTGATTCAACCGTTGGGCAGGGGGGGATTTGATACTTATTCCTTACTCAAGGCGGTGAAGGAATCTGGTTACGAGGGGGGGATTGGGTTGCAGACGTACGGAGTGCCGGGAGCGCCGGAAGAGCATCTGGGTGAGTCGATGAAGGCATGGCGGGCGATGACGCGGCGGCTGGTATATGAATTGGAATAATGTTAATAGAAAGAATAGAACACGGATGACGCGGATGGGACGGATTTTCGCGGATTAGATTTTTGCCGCGACTAAGATACAAAGGGAAACAAATATTAGCTCATCTATAAAAAGTTGGTTAAATAAGTTACATCAACAGTCTCTAACGAGGCTGGAGTTTTTCGCTTTGAAGCCGCCGGCATAATATAATTGGGTTGGCACCATATAGATAGATGGGAATATTAATGATTAAGTATATTGTATTTTATATTTACTATTTACCCATATCCCCCGTTCATGTTAAATTGAAAATACAGAACATAAAACATAGAACTTTGAACCTTGAACATTAATGAAGGAAGGTAACCATGGAAAAGCAGAACATTTCTCGGCGTGATTTTATGCGTAACACGTCCCTGCTGGCTGCCGGTACCGTTGCCGGTGCTCTTGGCATGCAGGGCTGTTCCGACGGCACGGGCAAGGCCCCTGACGTCTCTAAAATCCTCAATTACCACGAAAAAATGCACTATCGGCGACTGGGCAAAACCAACCTTTGGCTTTCTGAGGTCAGTCTCGGAGGGCACTGGAAGAACCGCGGCGGCGGGCGCTCTTGGGGTAGCTTCGCTAACGAAGAAGTACCACCAGACGTTGCTAAAAACCGCTACGATGTCATCAGCGCCTGCATTGATAACGGCATCAATTATCTCGACATCACCACGACGGCCGAATGTCTCTGTTATGGCGTCGCCCTCAAAGGCAGACGCGAAAAAATGTACGTCGGCGCCGACATCCACAACCTGGGCCCCCGTAATTCCAAACTCTGTACCGTCGAAGGCCAAACTCATAACGTTAATGAATGTCTCCGACTCCTAAAGACCGATTATCTCGACATCTGGCGTCCCCAGGCCAAGATGGACGGCTCCAACACCGATGAGGAAGTCGCTGTCCTCATCGAAACCTTTCAGAAACTCCATCAGCAGGGCAAGGTTCGCCATCTCGGCATTTCCTCCCACTCCCGCCCCTGGTTTGAGCACGTGGTGACCAAATTCCCCGAATTTGAAATGATCATCTTTCCCTGCAGCGCTAAAACCAAAGTCAAAGGGCAAATGCCCGCCCAGGGCAACATCGAAGAAGTCAATCCCGGTTACGGCGCCGACCAGAGCCAGAGCATCTTCCAGAATGTCATACAGAACGATGTCGGCGTTGTCACGATCAAGCCCTTCTTCGGCGGCAACCTCTTTGACAGCTACGGGAAGATGAAATTCCCCGTTATGGGCGTCGGCAGCAAAACCGAAAACGACCTGGCCCGCCTGACGGTACAATGCATCCTCACCAATCCGGCTATCACCGCCACCGTCCCGGGCCAATCGACAGTGTACGAAGTCGAAAATATCGCTCGCGCCTCCTATACCCGACACCTGGCCATGTCACCCGCTGACAAACAATGGCTTGAGAAAATCACCGAACAACGCTGGGCCAATCTGCCCGCTGAATACCACTGGCTCCGAGACTGGGAATACGTCTAACAGCGAGTGGCATGGACAAGTTCTTACTTGCCCATGGCGAAACTCCAAACGGGGCAGTATAGCTAAATGGATTGGGCCATGTTGAAATCTCTGGAAATTAAGGAATTGATTTATGCGCGCTAAAACTCGTTATCTGTTGATATTGGGCATCCTTGGTCTGACAATCTCCACGGGGACGTTAATTCTTTACTCCGCCAAAACCTCCGATTCGAAAAACCTGGTTAACGACCTCTGCTACGTTTGTCATTTGGATCTGAAAACCGAAGAAATCGCGAACGTCCATCAGGCGCAGGACATCGGTTGCGATGAATGTCACGGTCCCTCGGATCAGCACATGCACGATGAAATGCTTATGACCAAACCGGACCGACTGTTCGGCCGCACCGAAGTTGAGGCTATGTGTAAAAAATGCCACCAAGATCCTCATGAGGATCCCTACAAGGTTTCCGCCTTCCGGCAAAAGTGGATGGGCAAACGGCGTCCCAACGGGCGTATCATTAATGCCGATTCCGTCTGCACGGACTGTCACGGCGCCCACAACATTATAAAGAAATTGGGTATCGAATCCGAGGAAGAATCTCTCGATTGGATGACTTTATTTAACGGCCGCGATCTAACTAAATGGCAAACTAAAGGCGATGCCGAATGGTCGGTTAGACGCGATCTCATTATCGCCGAACTCGATAAAAAAGCCAAAGCCGGTTCGCTCTGGACCGATTCCCAATACGACAATTACAAACTCGTCGTCACCTTCCAGGCCGAATGGCCCCTACACGCCGGCATCTATATCCGCTCCGAAAACGGTCCGCGCGTCGAAATCTTCCAGGACAAAAAAGCCAACGCCTACACCGGCAGCATGACAATCCCCGACAAAGGCATCGCTCTTTTAAACTACAAGGAAGACCTCTTTG
>CAZNQT010000447.1:0-4649 GCA_964574885.1 uncultured Pirellulales bacterium | reverse complement strand
TTTACGATGTTCCCGAGCCGGCGACGCTTTGTCTGCTGGGCCTGGGTGGATTGGGTTTAATCCGTCGTCGCCGCAAGCGCGACTAAGAGTTGAACCTTACATTAAAAGCGTGCGGGCAAGACTCGAAACATTGCCCGCACGCATACGATAAAATTTTATTGAAATAGTCAGCCTTTTAGGTTACACTAGGAAGTTCAGGAAGCAGAAAGAAAAAGTTTTTTAACTAATTATTAATTAAGGAGTTATGTTATGTACAGCCGAAGGGCCTTTACCTTGATCGAATTGTTAATCGTAATTGCTATAATTGCCGTTTTGATCACGATTCTGGCCCCGGCATTGCAAATTGCCAAAGAACAAGCCACCGGTGCAGTCTGTTTGTGCAATCAACGAGGATTGGCACAAGCGTGGGTACAATACGCCGAAGATAATAAGGGGTACATTGTCAATGCTCACACGTTACGGAGTTCTACCTATGAAAAGGGGGTTTATTGGGTGGAACCTCCGCAGTTGGAAGACGGGACCTATGTCGGCGATGGTCCGGCCCCTCATCCTTCCCTGAAAGATAAACAAAGAGGCATTCGCCAAGGATTATTGTTCAAATATACGACTTCGATGGAGATCTATCATTGTCCGGGAGATAGAAGGGGATTTGAGAACCGACGGCATGCCTTTCGCAGTTACTCCATCGTAGGAGGGCTGAACGGCGAACCGTGGGGCTCTTACACGGCCATCAAAAAGATCAACAACATTCCCTGGCCGGAGGAAAAATACGCATTAGTGGAAGAAGCCGATGACCGGGGCTGGAATATGGGATCCTGGCAAATCGATCCGGATATCAGACAAGCTCCTTCTGCTTGGTACTGGACCGATCCTATGACGATCTGGCACAACAAAAAGAGCACCTTAGGCTACTGCGACGGTCACTCTGAAATGCACGCCTGGGAGGATGATCGTACTATTGAATTCTGTGATGATCCATCCACGGGCGGTGGCCAGCCGAATAATCCGGATATATTGTTTATGAAACAGGGATTTCCGTATCAGTCGCTGAAATAATTAAAGAGATATTATATACTCTTTTGAGGGACTTTCGCGGTACGAAAGGAGGATTGGATGGAGAAAGAGTATTAATTTCTTTGGGAGTTTTTTAGGACGATGATTTTGGTTTGTAAGCGGTAAAACAGTTTTTCGCTTCTTCCGTGGAGGTGGAAAGGAGGGTTATGGGCAAGTAAGTTTTCTTTTCAAGCAAGTTTTTACCGGCGCCTAGATTTGCGATACTCGGTAAAAACAATCCTGTAGATGTATTTTTAGAGGAGTACAATGATGAACAAAAAAGTATTTATGATGATGACTGCCATTATGTTGCTAGCGGGTCTAACGGTGTATGGACAGCAGGACGTTACGGATTCCATTTCCGCCGGTCCGATCCCCTTGCCGACCGCCAACTCGCCAGATGCAGAACAGGTGCCAAATGCGATCGATAACAATGACCAAACCAAGTATTTGAATTTTGACATATTGAATTGCGGTCTGGCGCTGACACCCGTGAAATCAGGAACGGTCGTGGGAGCGATAACGCTCACCACCGCGAATGATGCGACGGAACGGGATCCCGCCAGTTATTTACTTTCCGGTTCGAATGATAGTATTGACGGCCCCTGGACGGATATCGCCAGCGGCAACCTCAGCCTCTCTGACACTCGATTTTGGTACAGTGGGAGAATTTACTTCGATAACGATACTGCCTACGATCATTATCGCCTATTGTTCCCCACGGTAAAGAATGCGGGCGCGGCGAACAGTATGCAGATTGCCGAAATCGAGATCATCGAGAAACCGGCAAACGGATGGCCTCCCGAGGTCGATGCCGGTCCGGATCAATTCGTCCGGCTTCCCAATACCACGACCACCATGAATCCCACTGCGACGGATCCGGACTCGGCTACGTTAACGTACTCGTGGGTCGAACTGCCGGGTAATCCGGGCACAGTCAACTTTAGCGGCACGGAAAACCAGGCCGATGCAACGGTCATTTTGCCTCCCATAAAGGGCGTTTATCAATTACGATTGGACGTTACCGACGAATCGAATAACGAGGCCAATGATGTGATATCGATCCGAGTCTGGGATCCTGCCGTGGAGGACATCCTGGTGGCTCACTGGAAATTTAATGAAGGGTCCGGTAATATAGCCGAAGATTCAACCGCCTCCGACGGCTTTGGCAATGATCAGGGGATTATCGACCACCGACCGGAAGGGGAAGATCCGAATTGGACGGAAGGATGGATTCCTTCCGAAGCGCCAAATAACTACGCGCTTGAATTCTATAACTTTGGCTACGTTCGAGCGAACGCAGCCCCGGACGGCCCGGACCCGAATTTTACGAATCTGCAATATTCCATTACGATCGCCTGCTGGATGAATGCCGTTGATTGGGACGGGAACCGCCGTTTCCTGCAGAAAGGCAACAATGACGATCAGTATCGTTTTCTGGCGGAAAATGGCAGACTCGTGTTGGATCTTGCGGGCGTCGGGAGACTGGAAACCGATTTGCCTTCGGCGGGCACGTGGCATCATGTGGCCGGTACCTATGACGGTTCGGATATGAAAATTTATGTGGATGGATTTGAAGTAGCTACTATGGAAGCCAGCGGTCTGATTGGCATTACTCAAGACCCGTTGTATATCGGTACGAAGAGCGAAAATGTAGATCCACTCCAGCATCCCGGGGATTACTTCAAAGGGAAACTAGACGATGTGCGGGTCTATAGTTACGCTCTGAGTTCAACCGAGATCGAAGCCCTGGCGGCAATGGGGCAGAATGCGCCGCCGGTGGTGACAATTGCTCAACCGGATGACTTGGTTCTGTCGGTGCAGGATTTCATTCAGATGGACGCTACCGTATTTGACGTAAATGGACCGGGTGGTATCAACTACAGTTGGACCGCTTCCGGTCCGGCAGCGGTTACCTTTGATCCCGGCGATACCGTGGAAGATCCCAAGGCGGTCTTCACGCAGGCCGGAACGTACGTTCTGCGGCTCACGGTGAATGACGGGCAAGCCGGCATGTCGGGCGATATTTACGATGAGGTCACCGTCAACGTCACCAATCCGACGTGTGCAGACGTAATCGCACTGGGTCTGAATCTCTTTGGGGATTCCAATGGAGACTGCCGTATCACCCTGGTTGATTTTGCAGCGTTTGCAGCGAACTGGCTGCGATGCGTGGATCCGCTGGATCCATCGTGCGAGAATCCCTTCGAGCAAGAATAAGGGATTTTCATTGAATTTGATTGACGTTTGAAATGTAATGTAGGAGACGGGCTGAGCGGTTGGTGAACGCTGACCGCTCAGCCTGATCGTTACAAGGGAGAGAAAAGCTTTCGAAACATTACGAGGAGAAAAGATCCACCTTCAGAGGGAATGGGGGCGCCGATTTTCTCGTAAAGCATGGTCCGTATAAATCCTGCGTAGCGGTCAGGGAATCCATGAATGATACCTAGAAAAATCACCGATAAAAAGGTATAATATTACAAATGAAGAAGATTAGTTTTATTACGATAGTATTGTTTTTATTCCCACCTGTCTTTTCCATCGGTATTTGCACAGGGCAGGCAAGTTTATATTGGATTCATACTTGTTCGGTGCTGATGCTTACCGATCTGCCGTCAGAGGCCGATATTACTACACCCGGCGATACGCTGGAGGGCGAGCCGGTTGATGGTGACTGGCCTGGAAATGAAGCACCGCCTAACGCGATTGACGATAACGTAACCACAAAATATCTGAACTTCAGGGGTGAAACCCAACCCACGGGTTTTCGCGTGAGTCCCACTCCCGGCAAAGTCGTTGGAGGCTTAACGTTTACGACTGCGAACGATGCCCCGGAACGTGATCCTGTCTATTTTGAATTTTACGGTTCGAATGACAGTATTACCGGACCATGGACCCTGATCGCCGAAGGTCCAATAGTCGATTTCGATCAGGAAACTTCCTGGCCGCGATTAACGATGAATATCACTCCGATCCAATTCACGAATACAACGGCGTATGATCACTATCAGGTATTGTTTACGGAAGTGCGAAATCCGTCGGCCGCCAATAGTATGCAGATCGCGGAGGTGGAACTGCTGGAAGTGCCTCCCGAGGGGTGGCCTCCCGAGGTCGATGCCGGCCTGGATCGCGTATTGGTCCTGCCCTATACCTCCATTACGATGGAGAGTGCCGTCGAAGATTATGATACGGAGATCAGTCTCTTAACGCTGGAATGGTCGTTGGTCAGCGCACCCGAAGGAATTACGCAAGAGGATTTGACCTTCACACCCGGTACTTCCGTTCTCAATCCCACGATTGAGTTTCCAGACGTACCTGGCGAATATGTCTTACAGTTAACGGCTGACGATGGGGACAATCAGGATTCGGATGCGGTTCGAGTTTCGATGGTCGAGTCGTTTTGCCCGGTAGGCGATATAAATTCGAATTGCGGCGTTGATCTGGCCGATCTCCAGATTCTTATTGCGAATTGGCTGCGAGAATCTCAGTACGTCGGTCCCGAGTACGGTGACCTGGACGGCAAAGACGGCGTCAACATCGTGGATTATAGTTTGCTGGCACACAACTGGGCCCAAGAGGGACCCGCCGTTGTGATC
>CAZNQT010000446.1:0-4655 GCA_964574885.1 uncultured Pirellulales bacterium | reverse complement strand
AGGATGCCCAATTCGGAATAGGCCATGCTTTGAATGTAGGGATAATCCCCCAGGCTGGGAATGGTACGTTTCAAATATTGTTCGCGCGTAGGCCGATCGTTCAGATTCTGCAAACGGTAACGAACGAAGGTCTCGACCGGTTGGGCGTCCTGAGGTTTTAACTGATTATATTTAATAAGGGCCTGCATCGCCCTGCCCGGATCGTTCACGGCGTCACTGGTATATAAGACCAGGAGATCATGCCAAGCCGCGGTTTTGTCCGGATCTAATTCCACGGCCGCTTCCAGGAGAAGGCAGGCCTGGCGAATGTTGATATCGACGAAATGAGGTTGGCCATGAACAGGGATATATCCGGAAGCCTGCAATTCCGCCGGCGCCCAAAGATCTCGGGCCATTTCCCATAACCTTAGCGCATCCTGAGGAAAAGTGGCATCTTCCTGGGCCAGGATGGGATTGACCATATACATCAGGAAAACCAATAGTGTCAGAGTAATTTTCTTCGTCATATTTTTCTATTATTACTTGTCGGCAAAAGTGTTATGTATTCCTAAGCGAAGTTTCTCTATTTCGAGCCCTCATCTGAGGCATGCAATCGTAAACCATTGATTCCAAAGAACTTATATACTTTTCCTGGCAAGGGGGGTCAAATTTCACCTGTTTTACCATGATAATACAAGAATTATTAAAAAAAGAAATGGAAATTCTGTTATCAAACTCAAACCAAGCGCTAATTCCTGTTGGTCAGAATTGTAAGATGCTACTTTTAATGGATTTACGGACATACGCCCACGGCTTATTCATTTGTAAAGAGTATATAATATCTATCTCAAGTCGGTTGAGTCAATCCAGGTATCAGCCGACATTTACTGAATTTCTCCAGTTTCGATGAGGACGAAGAAACTTTTAACCAATTCGGGGTCCATAGTAATACCCGCTTCGCGTCGTATAATATCCAGAGCTTTTTCCCTGGACATGGCGGCCCGATAGGACCGTGTGGAAGTCAAGGCATCCCAGATATCGGCAATTTGTAAAATTCGCGCCAAGAGGGGAATTTGTTCGCCTTGCAAGCCATCGGGATATCCGGAGCCGTCAAAATGCTCATGGTGATGTCGAACGGCCGGGCGAATGTCGCGGAGGGCATCTATGGGTTCGAGAACTTTGCAACTCTTGACAGGATGGGATTTAATATGATCGAATTCCTCGTCAGTGAGTTTTCCGGGTTTGGAGAGGACATCTTCGCGAATACCAATTTTACCAATATCGTGCAAGAGGGCGGCCCATTCGAGCAGTTGAACTTGGTGGGAGTCTAAACCAATGCTTTTTCCGAGTTTGCAGGAAATTTCGGCAACCCTGCCGGAGTGGCCACTGGTATAGGCATCTTTGGCTTCCATAGCCCGTACCAACGAGGTGACGGTTTGCAGGGAGGCCTGCTGGAGCTTTTGATTATAGAGGATATTGTCCAGCATGGCGGCGCCCATTTTTACCAGCGAGGCGGCTATTTTCATATCGATAGCGGCAAAGAGATCCTGTTGTGTCGAGCGGAGGAGAATCAAGGTACCGAGAGAGACGTCATGGTTGCTAGCCAATAATCGTAAGGCGAGAACATTCCCTTTGCCATCCACGTCCGTATGGCGCGGTCCGGCGTAGCCTATTAAAAGAACCTGGTGATTTAAATCGCCCTGAGGAATGGTCTGGAGGTCCAATTCATACTGTTCGAAAAACATACGCGTCTCGGTACAGTCGCGTTCGGGATGGAAACTGTAGATGACATTTTTCGAGAGATTGAAATGGTCTCGGGGGAGTTTGAAATCAGCCACCAAGGGGCCGAGGTAAAAATAGGATTGCGAGTCGATGGCATGGGCAATTTCGTCCAAGAGGACCGGCAGGGCCTGCTCAATCGTTTTACAGAGCGCCACCTTGGTAGTGGCTTCGAAGGCATAGTTAAACTGCTCGTAATAACACAGGAGTTCCTGTGCCAACTGATTGTTGCTCGAGTCCAATTGCTCAAACAAATGGAGGATTTGCGAGACGGACTCGGAAGCGGACCGGGAGACTTGCGTCACGGCCTGCGGAGAGACCGGATTCGGCGCATCCGTTTCAGATTGCGTGTCAAGGTGAGGAAACGAAGGAGATTCCATCGCCTGGTTCTGTGAATCCACGGAAGATGATGACGAACTGATTTTCCCGCCATCATTATGGGCTAACTTCAGCAAATTCCGGAGCAGTTGTTCTTTGGGGGTCGTCATTCGATATCAGTTTTCAGTTTTCCCGGCACTCCGTGTCGTTACTTAACGAACCCACACCCGCCATTTGAGGATTCTGCCAATTATTTTCACTCAAAGTTTCGATCAATTCCGTGAGAGCGGCGGGACTGAACGGTTTGTTATGTAAGTGCACTTTCGGGGAGGCAAAGTGATTTTTCAGTTGTTCGTTATCACAACGGGAGGTTAAGAGGATAATTAATTTCGGCGAGGATTCGAGATATAAGGTTTCTTTCACAAGGTCAACGCCATTCAGTAAGGGCATATTCACATCGGTGATCAGGATGTCAAAATCAGTGTTTTTCAGGGCCGTTAAAGCGTCCTTCCCATTATTTACACTGTCGATGCGGTGGCCTTTTTTTTCCAACCACATCCTCACGATAACATGGATTTTTGTGTCGTCATCGGCAAGTAATATTCTCATACCTACAGGTCCTATAAAACGTGGAAAAGGTAGTTATCCTTTCTCATCCTCAATTCCACTTCACGCCCATTCTTACTGCAAAATTTCCCGGAGTATGCATCGGTTAATCCCAGGGTTCGCTTAAGTAAGATATTTCACAGAACTTAGGGCCTAGGGGGAACAGGTAAGGTCCGGTAATATAGTTGAGGTAAAAAACTCAGAAAAGCGGAGGCAACTTAGCTACTTAGAAGGTCGATAGGCAATATGTACAGATACAAAACGGAAAGGAAGCTGATCCCGGTAGAGCAAGAGGTCATGAGCCTTAGCAAGAACTTTATGCTTGCCGGCCCGGAGAAAAGGAAACATCCCATGAAGAACGAGCCGTTAGAACGGACAGCGGAGAGCGGAGAGCGGATCGCAGAGAGCGAACAAAAAGCAACCCGTACTACGGTCACACAGAAATCGGGCCTAAAAATCGGACTCTGTCAAGGTCGAGGCGTATTTATAATGATTCTTCTTTCTTTTTTTTCGACCTTAACGTTGCTCTTGCTATTAGCTGCATATCGGACGGACCGGGGTCGCGAGTTCCTTTCGCCCGGTTATATTTATGCCGCTGCCGGCGCCGCGTTATTGGCAACCGGCGTGGTCGTACTAATGATCTGGGGATATCAGGGTCATCGGCGAAGCCTACGGGCCATCGAAGTGAATCTACAAGAAATGAGTCAAGCGTCGAACGAGGATGAAGTGTTTCATCGGATGGCGTTGTTTCCGGTACGGTCGGAGATGCCGGCGGCGGGTCAAGGCTGGAATCGGATGGTGTCGGCGGTGGACCGCCTCCGCGACCAACTCCTGATGAAGCAAACGGGAGAGAATCTGGGACAGTTTTTGTGCAGTTATGATTCGCAGAAATTATTGGGGATTTTGGATTCGCTGCCCGACGGGATTATTTTGGCCGATGCCCAGGGTTCGATTCTCATGGCCAATCGATCGTGTGAAGGAAAACTGGGACGGAGTTTAAGTGAGTTCATCGGCAAAACGATTTTAGAATTATTCGAGGATCCCCAAGCGAAAAAGAAGCTGGAAAACCTTCTGGCAGGCAAGCAGACTCAAACGGATGATTATTTCGAAATGGTACTTTCGCCCGACCCCGGTACTGCTTTGGTATCGGGATCCTCCAAATCTTCGAAAACAACCCCAGAAACACCGAAAGAAGTTTCTCAGGACGAACTGCTGCAAACCGGAGCGGCGGTCTTGTGGGTATGCTGTCATCGTCTCGCGCGGGATCGGGACAACAGCGACATTCTCATTATCCTGCGCGATATCACGCAACAGAAGGTCAGCGAAGCGGGTCGGGATGCGTTCGTGGCACACGTCAGCCATGAGCTGCGTAGTCCCCTGACGAATATACGAGCGTACGCGGAGACGCTGCTTTCGGATATGGAGTTAGACGCCCGGGCGCAAAAAGAATCGTTCAACGTGATCAACGAAGAGACCTCTCGTCTGATCCGGCTGGTGAATGACATACTGGATTTATCGCATATGGAAACCGGATCGTTCCATCTGGATAAAGGCGAAGTGGTTCTGGATCGGCTGATCCGTCAATGTATCAGTGATATTCGAGCCAGCGCCAGCAGCAAGAAAATCACGCTGCAAACGAACTATCATCCGAAACTTCCGAATCTCAATGTCGATCGTGAAAAATTGGTGGTAGTGCTTAACAATATATTGACCAACGCGATTAAATATACTCCCGAGAACGGCACGATATTCGTAGAGACCAATGTGGATGATCGCTTTGTATATATCAAAGTAACGGATACGGGGATCGGGATTGCCGCCGAGGATATCGACCGAGTATTCGAGAAGTTTTATCGGGTGGATCGAGAGGAGACGGCGAGCATAACCGGCAGCGGCTTGGGATTGGCGATCTGTAAAGAGATCATCCAAATGCACGGGGGAACGATCAACGTCACCAGTGAGGTGAATAAAGG
>CAZNQT010000445.1:0-4665 GCA_964574885.1 uncultured Pirellulales bacterium | reverse complement strand
CGTGCCACCCGCAAATCCTAATAATGTTATTGGCTCAGGCATCGTTACATTTTCCCCATTTTACCTAGCTTAAAAGAGTTTTCTATATTGACAGGAATCGCATTATGACCTATAATACTAAGGATAGAATTCCAGTTCGGGCGTGCTTAGACGCCCGTAACTGGCTCCAAGGCGAATCGACGGTTACTGCTTCCAACAAAAAGCGTCGGTTTGCCTTTTTTTTATCTATCCCGTCCTGTAATGGACGACTCCTCTCCTAAGCATAGTGGTTACAAAACTTTACAATCCACTTCCAACGTTTATATCCTCGATAACTTCGTATCGATAATATAATTTCCCACTTTTTTCATTTTCCCATATTCACTTGTATATGGTTCGTTATCTACTACCTTCTATAACGCATAACATCCTATCCCCTCAGATATAACAGCCTTTCAGTGACTATTTGCCCCTATTCCTTTAGGGTTTAGATTCTTCTGACTGGGCCGAAATCTAAATGCCAGATACAAGCTTTCCGGCCTTTTAAAGGGATAAGAATACTGTTATAATAAAGTAGATATCTCTCTCAAAACCGCGATTCGAATTTTACGGTTTCATTTGTCCTTGCTATTCTCTCGCCTTCTTCACACTCCTGTTATAATACAAGCATATTCCCATCGGACCGACATGTCAACTAAAATCTCTCACATAATCCGGATATTACCTGATATTTGTTCCGACGATCTTCGATGGGACTGCTTGCTTTCTCCGTTCAATCTCCCTTATAAATTCCTACTTCTCTACTCCAATGGCTTATAATAGCAGTTTTGGGCTGTCCTGTCAATTGAAAAATTGAAAATTTTCAATCCCAGCCGAATATTCTATAAGCCTTTAAAATACAATCCTTTATAAAAAATATACCGCTTATTCTCTGCTGGATTTCAGCTATTATCCGTGACTCAGATCGGATCGGATCCGGCAAAATGAAATATTGAATAGACTTGGGGATGGAGCGACGATAAGCGATATTTGATGATAACTCGCGAGGGGAATTCCCATCGCGAATATGCCCATTGCAATTTTTTCCCGCAAGGGCCTGTTATGATTCCGCTGTCCATGCGGACTTACATTATTTTCAAATCTATAA
This sequence comes from uncultured Pirellulales bacterium, assembly GCA_964574885.1. GTDB lineage: Bacteria > Planctomycetota > Phycisphaerae > Sedimentisphaerales > SM23-30 > JAFGFX01. The sequence goes on along the minus strand of CAZNQT010000445.1, from coordinate 3,539 downwards.
CGATGCCGGGAAACTGGGTATTCAACACCTTTTATTTGGTATCGATCATGAATTGTTCAAAGGCTTTTTATTCGTAGTGACGTCGCTTTTGACGATGTCCGCAATGTCGCTGTAACCGGCGTCGCGGGATTTTAGCCATATGATTGGTTCGCAATAGTTGTGGGGTGTCAGTATTACATATTCACGAATTGGAAACTGATTTTGGCCGTTATCAGACTCTCGTCATTTCGAAAGGGATAACATTCTATGACGATGTGCAGCACTACTATAAACGAGTCACTTGTGTAAGATCACGGTAAATAGACACTCCTATTGGATCTAAATCAAAATAGAATTTGGTGAGTGTAAGTATAAGTTGTAGCCACTGCAGCTTTCAGATCTTCTAAACCTTGGGTTACGCTGCCAAATTGATATTGTTGAAGCAACCAGGATAATTTCACCTCGGTTCGTCGAAGACCGATTCGATGACGCCATCGGGACAATCGCCCCATCGGAAGCACCGGCTGACCCGGATCCAATTCCCACGGATGCAGGTATATCATCCCGATCTGATTGCGACGTTGGGCTTTCTGAAGTGCCAAGCCCATCAGTCTGACGGGTAGAAGACGAAGATACCCGCCCCCCCCTATCGGTATATTTATCCGATTTAACGGAAGCGTCAGAGGCGGTATTTCCAGAATCCTGCCGGTGCCAGGACCAATGGCGATATGTGGAACGACCGGTGCGTCCGGGACGCCATACCGGTCGTGTCGTACCGGAAAAATTGACGAATCATATACATAACCCGTCTCCGCCAACACGTCAAGGGCCCAAGCTGTCTTGCGGGTAATCGAGAACGTCGGGGCACGATAACCCTGCACAGGGCTCCCGGTAAGGTCCTCCAGCAACCTGCGACTATCGAGCAATTCACACCGGAACGTTTCTGGTTCCAGACGACTCAGCATTTGATGTGACATGCCATGGGAGGCTATTTCATGGCCTTGCTCTGCTATCTGCCGTACTAGCTGACCTTCGTGTTGCGCCACCCAGCCGAGAATAAAGAATGTGGCCGATGTTTGATGATCTGACAGTAATTGCAGGATAGTCTCCACCGCCGGAGCTAATCGTTTTTGTAGCGTGTCCCACTGGGAGGAATCATAGATACCCGAAGCTGACTCCACTTGAAAGTACTCTTCCACGTCAAAACTCAATAGATGCGATATGGTCGAGTTTTTATTTGTTTTCGCTTGTAGATCCACGGTCTCCTGACTCAATTTTCGCCAAGGTTTCCTTAGCGCGTTCGAGCGCTTTATTCTCAGCCAGTGTGAGAGTATCACCTTCGTTTTGCCGTACCTGGCCGAGCTGGAGCGCCGCCTCCAGATGCCAGCGGGCCATTACCTTATTCCCCTGGGCCGCCTCAGCCACACCCAGGTGATAGTGAACTTCTAGTGAATTGGGTAAACCCTTAACGGCTTGGAACAGATCCTCACATGCCTTTTCGTGGTTCCCTTGCAGGAAGTTTATCCAACCCTTGGTATCCAAAATTCCCCACGCACGTGAGGGTGCGTTAATGGCTTCATCTATCCAACGTCTGGCTTCGGCAAGTTTACCTTCATCATGGGTATATAGCTCCGATACTAAATAAGCCGCATTGTTCGCCGCCTTGGAATCCTTGGTGGACTCCCATATCCCTCGATAAATGTTCAGCGCTTCGACAAACTGACCGGCATTCTCCAGGGCCGTTCCCTGAACTAACAAGAGATCCGTTCGATTTTGTTGTTCTTGGGCGAGCTGGCCGTAAAGAACCGCTGCCTTGGCACTTTCGCCCGTCTGCATCAGGTACTGCGCCTCAATGAACTGCGCGAGTTGGCAATTCTTCGGTTCGAGGATTGCACGAACCTCATTCAAGGTTGATTTATCAACACCCGAAGCCAGAAGTAGTGAAGCCGCCCATTGACACGTGGGACGACTCTTCAATAATTCCAGGGACCAGGTACGATTCAATTTCATCGCGGTCACATCGAAGGCCACAAATGCCTTCAACAATTCTCCCGCTTCGGTTCGACCCGATTTAGCATTCGCTACCGCATAATCTACTAATTCGGACGCCGCCGATTTGCTTATGATCTTGTCACCTTGGAACTGTGCCAACTCCGCTTTCGCCTGCGCTGTGGCGCCCATGGTCAGATGGACTAATATTCTATAGGAGGAAGGAATCCGTCTGGGAGGTTCCTGTTTGCTCAACTGTTCATCGATTTGCGTTAGCCGGTTGAACCATGTTTGAATTGCCTTAGAATTTGCCGTTCGGCTGGCAAGATAGACGCCTAATAATCCCTCATACAACCCCCCCGTACTAACATCCTTAGGTAAAAGGGCTGCGGCTGCCTCCGGTTGTTTATCCGCCGTCAGCAGTATCTCTACGACGGACCATATCTGATGTCCTTGTCGGCGTACCAAATCCCGGACCAGGGCCAAAGCTGATTCTTGATCCGCGGCGTGTAAGATTGTCTGAAGAATTAACGGATGAATCTGAGCCGGTATTGGTTTGGTCTCGGGATAATTGTTTAAAAAAGTGCGCAAAATCGTTAGGGCTTTGTCTGCTCGCTCTGCTTGCAACAGAACCTTTATCCTGCCCATCAGTACGCTCCATGAGGAGGATTCCCTGGTTTGGAGCCGTTGGAGAATATTCATTTTCTCTTCGGTTGTGTTCGCTAAATCCGCCATTAACAATTGTGCGACTGGATATTCTGACGCATATTTCGGTATGGCTTGGAGCATCTGCTTCGCTTGGTCCTTCCGGCCCAGAATTGCTAGGGCCCGACTCAGATACCATCGAAGTTTGGGATTATCTCCATATCCCAACGTTACCAACTGCTCGTAACAGGCGACCGCCTGCGCATTCAGGCCCCAGCGGATAAAGAACTTACCCCGATCTAACAAAGCTTCCAACCGGCCGTCGTCACTTAGCTTCTCTAATTCATCCAATACCGCTAAGGCTTTCTGAGGCTTTTGCCAATTGTCCAGGGTTTGGGCCAGCTTTGTATAGATTCCCAACCGGCCGGGCTGACAGTTGATCGCTTTGCGATAGGAATGGATGGCTTCGACTCGTTGATCAAACACCGTCAAAACCGAAGCACGCAACAAATAGGTTTCCGGATCCCGCGGAAACAGAACCTCAATATCATCACAAACTGCTTTCGCTGCCTCTTTGTTCTTCATCGAAACATACAATTTCGCTACTTGGCGCGATACACCCGGATTGCGTTGTTCCTTAGCCTGGGCACGAAGGGTTTCCAGTAATGCCACGGCTTGCGGTATCTTTTGAGCCATTATCAATAATCGGGCTTTGAATATATCCGCCGTTCGTTTCTGATAGATACTATCGCCGCTTATCTGATTCAGTACGGCAATAGCCTCCTTCCAGTTGCGTTGCCGGGTCAGGATTCCGACTATCGCGAATCTGGCCTGGTTTCGGATCGCCTGGGAAATCCCCGATCGGCCTGACAATTGTTTATACGCCTCCAGGGCCGACGATGCGTTTCCGGTTCGCTCATATAACC
>CAZNQT010000444.1:0-4665 GCA_964574885.1 uncultured Pirellulales bacterium | reverse complement strand
TATCTGTTCGTTTGGGCATTTTACTCTATTCGCTGCGCCTTGAATTTGATGCTAAATGTCTGGCCCTTTTCAAAATCACCGCGTAGGGGGACCGTTTCGCCCCGGTTGCCTTTCATGGGAGTTACCTCGCCGGTCATATCCATCAAAATGAAGTTATCCATTATCACGGGGTTATATTCAGTACCGGCGATCAACTGAATATCCTTTATCCGATGCGGCAGCAGATGCACTACGGGCCGATTATCCCAGTCTCCTCTTTGCCTGGCGGTAATCGTAAACGTGTACGCGCCGTTTTCTTCGGTGAGCGTTTGTTGCCAGGGTAGTGTTCTGGCGGGTAGCCTGGCCTCCCAGGCGGGATCGCCGTACAGCACGACGACGTCCCGATCGCCCCGGAGACCGCCGCTCGTTAATTTGCCGGCGTCGGAATCGTTCCTCCCGCGTTTCTCCAGGCAATAGACCAGGGCCAGGTTATTCACATAATGGGCTTCGGCCAGGGTAAACCGGCCCGCTTGCAGTTCCGCGAAATAATCCTTCACGCCCCAGCCGCCGTATCCATACCCCGTCGGTACGGTATATCCGATCATTTGATATACACCCGCGCTGTGCATCAGGGCCAGGGCCATGCACTGCCGATCCGGGATGTGAGCGATCAGGCAATTGCCGATACCCAGAAATACCTTGGGATTGGGTGAGTGGACGTCATAGCGGTTTTGTTGCGTGTCCAGACCGTACAACTGGCCGTCCTTACACCGGAACTGACCGTTGCGATAACTATAGCCTATCATCCAGTTGCGTTCGGTAGCATGACCGCTGGTATAAAACACGTCCGGTCGATATTCGTTCAAATCATCCACCAGTAATTGGGTCGTATCCGTAGGGCAGGTTTTCTGTTCGACGCCCCCCCTCTGGGTCTTTTCCCACATAATGTCTTTTTGTAACTCGTTATACATGCGCCCTTCTTCGTACGCATCGAGAGGCGTTCCCACCGTGGCGCTAAGAGCCCGTCGTACCATGAGAGGTTCTTTATGACGGGCAATACGCAATGCGTCTTTTACAGTGTATCCGGTAATAATCCCCCAGATGACATCCGTGTAGGGATCATCGTCTAAGCAGCGGGTCATCTGATGAACGGCGGCAACGAATTCCCGCGTCGTTTCTTCCGGGGTAGCAACGAAACAGGCGTAACGGGGAAATATCCCGGTCAATTCCGTCAGCGATCCCTGAACCTTCCGATCGTATTGAATCAGGGAACCGTTATATTTTTTTTGCAAGGCGTCGGCAACCTCGCGCCACGCCGGGTCGGCGTACGTTTGTTTACTGATCACAACCGCGTAGCTTCCCCTGGCCCGCGAGGCGTCGGCGCTGGATGCAGCTCGAAGCGCCGTTATCGAATATACTCCCATAACGACTATGCTACATGTTATCCAGGGAATGATATTTCGTATGTTCTTTGTAACCATGAATTTGTTGCTCATTAGAACGTAGGGCGGGCTGTGCCCGCCGTTCGTATAGCGATTTACTTTCGCAGCTATCGCTTTACCTTTAAACTTTCTTATCTTTCATCAATTCGCAGAATCGCCCAAACATATATTTTGCATCGTGTGGGCCGGCCGCCGCTTCCGGATGAAACTGAACGCTGAACGCCGGGACGTGTTTATGGTTAATCCCTTCGCAGGTCTGATCGTTCAGATTCATATGGGTGATTTCGACGTTCTTGTCGCCGCCCAGCGAGTCCAGATCCACGCAGAATCCGTGATTCTGTACCGTGATCATCACCTGATCCGTAGCCACATCCTTCACCGGATGATTGGCCCCGTGATGACCGAATTTCAACTTAAAGGTCTTTCCTCCCAGGGCCAGACCGAGCATCTGATGACCGAGACAAATACCGAATATGGGAACCTCGCCGATCAGTCCCTTTGTGGTTTCGATGGCGTAATCCACCGCCGCCGGATCGCCGGGACCGTTGCTTAGCATGATCCCGTCCGGATCCATCGCCAGGATCTCCGCCGCCGACATCGTCGCCGGCGCCACGGTAACTCGACAACCCGCCTTCGCCAGTTCTCGCAGAATGTTATATTTCACCCCGCAGTCATACACGATGACGTTGTAGTTGCCTTCCTTCTGCCAGACGTAGGGCTTATCCAGAATAACGTCTTTGACGTAATCCCTCCCTTCCATGTGCTCGCTTTCGGCGGCCATTTGAATCAGTTCCTCATCGGTATATTTATCTTCCGAACTGATCGCTGCATTCATGGCCCCCGCTTCCCGGATATGTTTGGTGATCGCCCGCGTATCCACCCCTTCGATCGCCACGATCCCGTTCTGCGCCAGATATTGATCCAGCGTCAACGGATTCGAACGCCAGTTGCTGACGATCTTGCTCGCTTCCTTGACCACAAATCCCGACAGGAACAATTTCCGTGATTCCGGATCCTCGTCGTTGATCCCGTAATTACCGATCAGCGGATAGGTCATCGTCACGATTTGGCCGGCGTACGACGGATCGGTGAGCACCTCCTGGTAGCCCGTCATCGAGGTATTAAATACAACTTCCCCGCAGGTCGTGCCGCTGGCGCCCAGCGAACGCCCCGTCAGGATAAAGCCGTCTTCGAATGCAATCCTTGCCCGCATTTCCCTTTTCCCGCCTGACTTCGTAAACCCTTAAAAAATAGCGGTTTACACCGCCTCCACACCGGCTAAACCGCACACGCTATAATATAACTGGCGAGAGGCTAAACTGCAATGGAAAATACAAAATTGCACGGAACTTAGCTAGACGGTATTCTGGGAGCATTAGTGATCATGCAACAAATTGAACTTATCCTGGTAGGCGGTTTTTTGGGAGCGGGGAAAACTACGCTTTTAGCGAAAGCGGCGGAAATTTTGGTACAGCGCGGTAATAAAGTCGGCCTCATTACCAATGACCAGGCCCGGGATCTCGTTGATACCGAGATTCTCCAGGCCAAAGGGTTTGCCGTCCAGGAAATCGCCGGTGGCTGTTTCTGCTGTAAGTTCGAGAATCTGATCGATTCCTCTCGCTCGCTGATTCAGAAAATTCAGCCGGACGTCTTGATGGGCGAACCGGTCGGCAGTTGCACCGATATCTCCGCCACGGTCTTACAGCCTTTAAAAAAAATCTATGGCGATCTGTTCAAACTGGCGCCCTTTTCCGTCTTGATTGATCCCGCTCGCTTGCGCGAAGCCGTCTCGCGTGAAAACACCAGGATCCTGCCCCATAGCGTCGCCTACATCGCCCGCAAGCAACTCGAAGAAGCCGACGTGATCGTTCTCAATAAAGTCGATCTGCTCCCGCCGGAGGATGTCAAGGAATTGCAGAACTTGCTTACTCAGGAATTTCCCGGCCGAACGATACTGACCATGTCCGCGTTGAGCAGCGAAGGCGTCGCCGATTGGCTCGATGCCCTCTCCGGCGACCTGCCCGCCGGACGAACCATCGCCGAAGTGGATTACGATACCTACGCCCAAGGCGAAGCCATGCTGGGCTGGCTCAATGCCTCCATACAATTGAACAGCAACCGGGAAATTATCTGGTCTGGATTTTGTCGGGAATTCTTACAGGAGATCCAAAAACGGATGCAGTCCGCTGCCGCCGAAATCGCCCATTTGAAATTATTCTTGCAGAATGCCGATGGCTCCCTGTCCGCCAACCTTACCGGCAATGCCGCCCGGCCCGCCGTCCAATCCACTCACCTGCTCTCTAGCGACAGCGCCTCGCTGACGATCAATATCCGTGCCCACTTGAGTCCCGAATTATTGCAGGAGGTCGTCCAAAATTCCCTCGATACCATCGCCCAAAGAACGCATCTGCAGGTCGCCGTCGAACGCCTCGCCAGCTTCCGTCCCGCCCGCCCCGAACCCGTCTATCGCTTCAATACGGTCGCCTGACAGGTAGGGTGTGCATTGCACACCAATTAACGTAAACCAATAGCGGTATGTATGTGTTTCCACAGGAAAACCGGGAAACGATTAGGTTTCGCAAGCGCTGTTGATGATATTTACGATGGTATCTTCGACTTGTTGGGCTATCGGTTCAAGCTGCGGGTTGCCGAATAGCTTGAGAACCGCGGTGGGTTTGAGGGTGACTACTTTTACTTTACCCCCCTCTTCATATACGGAAATCCGGCAGGGCAAGGCCGTTGAGATAGTCATATTGGCTTCCAGCACCTGTTTCGCCTGCTTCGGATTACATACCTCGATAATACGACACTCCGGTCCGAATGGCACCCCTTTGCCCGTCATTTTCTCTTTTAAATTAATTACCGCGATCACGCCGAATTTATTATACAACGTTGCCTCCTGAATCCTTTGACAAACCTCATCAATCGAACCATTCGTTTCTTTTTCGTAGAGCATATTTACCTTCCTTCTTGTGAATGGGTATCCTGAAATTATTTAACCAACCCTATGGTTCATTTCGAAAAGTTCTCCTATTTGATCTTACTTCAATCTATCCTGAATCAATCCGTTCGTCAAGAAACTATCTTTGAAAAGCATCTCCGCCAACCACCAACCGACCAAATTCTCCACCCCCGATCGGGTGACACGGACAAGCAAAGCTTGTCCGTGATCTCTCTTCTTATATGTAGTGTCGCTGCTAACTTCCGCTTGTTGTTTGGATCCTTTGAATTTATATCATTTGGA
>CAZNQT010000443.1:0-4671 GCA_964574885.1 uncultured Pirellulales bacterium | reverse complement strand
GCCGACGGTCGGCTGGCCATCGGTTAAAAACAGAACTATCGGCAGGGTTTCCTCGGTGGGTTGTTGCCGCAGCGTTTCCAATAGCGCATCATGAATATTGGTGCCGCCGGTGGCGCGAATGCCCTTAATGTATTTCCGGGCGGCTTTTTCGTTTTCATCGTTTTTCGCGACCGGCCTGGTCGAAAACATCTCGACGGTGTTGTTGTAGATTACGATATTAAATTTCTCGCCGTCATCCAGACCGGCGATAATCTGTAAAGCCGCTTCGCGAGCCTGCTCGATCTTTTCGCCGTTCATACTGCCCGAGCGGTCGATGACCAGAATGATCTCCCGTTGGATGGCATCCTGGTTTTTCCGGGCGAGTTCCGGCGGCAGACCGCCCAGCAGCAGAAAGTAACCGCCCCCGACTTTCGGATCCGGATAGCAGAGCATGGTGGCCGTCACCCCATTTTCCTGCAGCAGAATCGACAGACGAAACGCGCCGGGATCTTGACAGGAGCTTTCCGCAATCTCTACGAGCACTTCATTGCTGGTGATACGTTTTTCTTTGAGCGTATGGCTGGGAGAATAAATCGTAGAAACAGGTCTTGCTGATTTGATCTTGACGCTGACTTTCCAGGGTACTTTATAATCGAGCATCTCGCTGCGGGGGAGGATATAATCAATGCGATTGCCGTCGATGGGGAGAATATGTTCATAAGTGAGTCTGACTTTTTGCGTGCCGTTCGCGTCAACGGGAAAGACGCTCGACCGTACGAGGTTATATCCGGCAAACTCCAGCAGGGCGGGATCTTTGATTTTCGCCACCAGACGATCGTAGATCTTCTTCGCTTCTTCTTTCGGCAGCACCTGGGCCGAGGGCTCTTTACCCGCCCCCTGAAACGTAAAGCCCCGAATCACCGCGCCCTCCGGAACCGGCATGATTAATTCCGCTTCCTGTCGCCGATGGCTGGGATTTTTCAGCCGGACTTCGATGGTGGTAACCGCCACTTGGTCCACCATATCAACCAGGCCGATCACTTCGGTAATCTGCACCGGTCCTTCGCGCCGCTCGATGCAGAAGGCCCGATCCCGACTTTGGGGAACGATGATATTCGATGCCAGCGGCCGAATTTCCACGTGGCTGATCTGGCCAATGGCACCGCCGGAAAACGCCATTATCAGTAGTGCTGCGATACTCAACCTCAAATTTTTCACTCGATTTGCGACCATGACTAATCTCCCTAAAAATAGTAATTCACTTTGTGCCTATTATAAATATACTACACAAAGGCCTTAGAGGTTGGTAAATAGTGTGTAAAATCAAACATCCCGGTGATGAGGTCGTCCTGGCCAGAGAAAAGGGAAGAATCGGATTTATTTGTCGGAGAGCTTGGTTATCGCACTTTTCATAGCGCTCTGCACCCAATCAGCTTTTTCTTGCTTCAGGGCTTCCCGTAGCGGCGCCAGGGCCCGAGCGTCACCGATGGCTGCTAGTACCCGGGCTGCCTCGTAGCGGTGGGCAGGCTCCGAACTGCGTAACATGTTAATCATGGAAGAAACCGCCTTAGGCGTGGGATTTTTTACCAGGGCCTGAGCGGTCCACCGGACGATCTCCACATCCTCATCCCCTAATAGTTCCAGCACGGTATCGGCGATCAGGGGCGATTGGCGTTCTTTCAGGGCAAAAAGAGCTGATCGTTTTACTCGGGGCTTACCTTGCAGATATGGGATTATAGCCTTCGTGATCTGCTCATCCTTATAGGACATCAAACCTTCAATCGCCCGAATTTGCACCCACTCCGAACGATCCTGAAGCGCCTGTAGAAATGCTTCCCGGCTGTCCGGATGTTTCCGAAGACCTAGATAAAGATACATATTGCTGCGCGTATAGTCCTCCGGTTCTTTGGCGATGATAGCACACAGTTTGGAGATTTCTTTGTCATCAACCATTTTGAGCAGGGTTTTAACCGCTTCGAACCGTTCCTCTTTGGTATTTCCGCTTATGGCATAAGTATATAAAAACTTCCGGGTTTCCGCGCTGTCATCCGGTGCCAGAACTTCCAGAAGGTTTGCTCGGTCCGCCGGCTTCATCTTTACGAGCAGCGTACGAATATCCCCAAAGCGTTTTAATCGCCCCAGGGATTTGATAGCCTCTTCTCGATCTTCCGGATAAGGACTTTCAATAGCTTGCCGGGATAAATAAGCAATCGCATTTTTACCCCCTGTGTACCCTAACAGGGTAAGAAGATACTCACTGTGATAGCGAGGAGTCGTTTTCAGGCTTTCCAGTATATAAGCAGAGGCAGCCTCGCCATAACGGGTCAGTGCCGGGCCGAGCATTTGTCGATCGTTCACGCCGTAATGAGAAATCGATTCGGTGATAACCGGCAAAGCGGAAGGAACATCCCATTCGCACAAGAGTACCAACAGTGTGCCGTGATGTGTTTGCCCTCTTTTCCAGCTTAATTCCAGCATGATGGGAATCGCTTTTTTACCGATGGATTCGAATTTCTCTCTAGCCGCCCGACGTTCGTCGGGATACGGATTGCGCTTCCTGCTGCGGGGCGGCTGCCAATCCCAAAGCTCCGCATACAACGTGGGATACTTCATCCAGCCTAATAATATCTGTGCCGTTGTTCGTTCTTTCCAGGATTTTGTGGATTGGATAGTCTTTTTCAGAAAGGGTTTTACGTCCTCCTTTTCGGCGACGAGAAAATCTCGCTTGAATATATAATCCGCAAGAATTTGCTCTTTGGAATCTCGCTTTCCCGGTTCAAAGCCCCCTGACGTTCCAATTTGGAAATGGTCTAAATATTTCTCGGAAGGAAACGCTGCTGCCTCTGTGAATAATTCCTGGATCGATTCCGAATCCAGATCGGCCTTCGCATTCTTACCAACGAATACCATTAGTCCGACCAGAAATAACCTTGGAATTTGTTTTAATGATTGGTTCATGGCTTATTTTTCGATGGTACTTTCATTTTGGGAACCATTAATTCCGCATAAATGATTTCCTCTCCGATATCCTGTTTTACTCGGCTCAGTGGAGTTCCCTGTTTGTCGAGGATCAGGCTGTGACCGTAACCGTGCCATTTCGGTTTGACCTTGGTCGGTATTGTCCAGTTGGCCCCGATAATGTTCAGGTGATTATCCCGAGCAATCTGCGGTAACCGTTTTGTAAACCAGTCGCTGCCCTGCGAATCCACCCAGGCGATGGAATATAGCAAATGATCGATCCCCAATTTTTTCAGGTTGGTAGGCTCAAAGTTGATGTCGTAACATATCAATAGCCCCATACGTCCGTAGGGTGTATCTATATAAACGTTGCCGCGATCCCCTTTGGCAGCCCATCCTCGTTCCGCATAGGGCCAGGGATTGAGTTTACGATAATGCAGCAGCAGGTTTCCTTCCGGCCCCATTAGTACCAACGTGTTATAATATTTCTTCGTCTTGGGATCGACCTCGATGAGCGGTACGGTCAGATAAATCCCCAGTTCTTTGGCTAGCGCACCGAAGAACCGGGTCGAAGCGCCCGGCACGGTTTCCGCAACCCTCTCCGGACTGATTCCCTGCAATCCCTTGCTTAGTTTCCGATGGCCCACCTGCCAGGTGGTTTGGATATCCCAGCTCATATAGCCCGGTATCGCCGTTTCCGGCAGCACGATCACTTTAGCGCCGTGTGTGGCGGCCTGCCGGACCAGTTCTTCCAGGTGATGTCGATTCTGATTCGGATCGGCAAATCTGGATATCGCCTGAACAGCAGCCACCGTAAAGGTCTTATTTTCTTCCCGCGGTCTCGGTAGAATCGTAATGGGGATTAAGGGAGTTTCTATTTTCTCAACATTGTTGGATTCGTTGTCCTTACCCAGGGTTTTGGCTTGTATTTTTAGCTGGGCCGAACCCGCCTGGGCATAAGCTTGGATCGCACCATAGACCGGCCCCCACGGTTCGGTTTCCCAGATATAAACTCCTTTCCAGTTATCGTTCTTGAGGTCATACGTACAAACGTTGGCACAAAAAAATTCTTCCCCGTTCTGTTGCAAGCTAACGGTGAACTCAATCTTGTCCGCTTGCTGTTTGGATAGTGTGCCGGGAATTACGTGCAGGTGAATGCGAGCCTTCCTGCCGATTCGAAACGTTTCCGGAAATAGATCGATCCAAAGGCGAAGTTTATCTTTTTCTCCATACCAGCCGCTGGTCTTTCGTTCAATTGGATCTGGTGGCATCTGGGTATTTATCGCGGCGAGTACACCGGCTTTGGCTAATATTGTTTTAAGACGCTCACTATATCGTTTATCCTTCTTGGCCGATCTGACAGGATACCCGCTGTCGATCTTGAATAAAGGTGGACGGATCTTTTTATCGTGTCCGCCGGTGGTAATCGTCGGACCATCGTAGCTTATCGAGGAAAACAAACTCATAAATGTGCCATGATAGATGATCCCCTTTGCATCTTTAACTGTGAACGGATTCGATAGCCCTACCGAGTGTGCCATGATATCCATGGCCCGCCGACGGGTTAATTCGAAGATTTGCTTTTCCCAGTCGAATCGTACGATATCTGTAACGTCGAATAAGACTCGTCCGGTTTCATCGTCCACCCATTGCGGATAGTTCGCGGAGACAGAATCTCGTTCCGTTGAGGGAGTGGGTAATTTTGCGATCTCTTTCGAAACAGGGGCTTTATCC
>CAZNQT010000442.1:0-4682 GCA_964574885.1 uncultured Pirellulales bacterium | reverse complement strand
ACCGCCTATGGCAACGACGTCATCAACTGGCAGTCCGACGCGCCCACCCCGGGCCAAGATAATGATATATAAAGGAAAGAGGATTCATCCATGAATTTACGATTACAGCAATGGAATATTCTATTTATCATCTTTTTTCTGCTCGCCGCATGGCAAACACCAGTATGTCAGGCTCTGGTCGTGAGCGAGATTATGTATCATCCCGTGGAAGAAGGAGGAACTCCCCAGGGTGAGGAGAATTTAGAGTTCATTGAATTATATAACAATCGAGCGGTTTTTGAAGACCTCTCCGGTTATAGATTTGATAACGATATCGAATACACGTTTCCCGCAGGAACTATCATCGGCGCTAAGGAATATCTGGTAATTGCCAAAGAGCCAAACATCGTGGAAACCACCTACGGCATTACGGGAGTTTTAGGGCCTTATGATAAGCGATTAAATGACGACGGCGATCGGATCGAGTTGTGGAATGAAGTAGGCGAGCTTATCCTGACGTTTCGATTTAATGATGCCCGGCCGTGGACGATCATCCCCGATGGCACGGGACACTCACTGATACTGACCAAACTGGGAGGGGACCCGGAGGAAGCATCCACCTGGGCGCCCAGCACCTATATCGGCGGTTCACCGGGCGGTCCCGATGAAATTCATTCTCCCGGAGAGCCTGAAGAAATCACCCTCATCGATATTGGTCATTCCGGTCGCTATTTCAAAGGAGTCGAAGAACCGTCGCCTGACGGCGGGGGTGCGCCAACCCTGGATTGGGCGCAAATTACTTTTGACGATGATCCTGCGACTACCGATTGGATTGACGGTCCCAGCGGCTATGGATACAGTAACGAACCGGAAGAGACGGATTATATTCGTACCACGCTCGACGATATGAGCGGCAATTATATATCTTTTTATGCCCGACTCCCGTTTACGCTCACCCAGGAACAAATCAATTCCTTCACGGAACTGCGGGCCGAAGTCCATTACGATGATGATTACATCCTGTTTCTCAACGGAACGCCCGTAGGCAATTCAACGTATATTCCTGAGATTCCGCTGGCCTATAATTGGACGCGGGGTTCCGGAACCGATTATTCCACGGCTTACCATGACCTGACCGGTTGGCTGCATCTCCTGGAAGCAGGCGAAAACATCCTGGCTATTCAGGTGTATAATTCCGCCTTGTCCGGCAGCTCGGATTGTGTTGGGGCGCCGGTTCTCAAAGCGGTTATGGATGATTCGGGTTCTACGGTTGATCCCTATGCCCGACTCGTGATCAATGAAGTCCTGGCGAACAGCGAGGCGCCGCCGGCGACGGATTGGATTGAATTATACAATCCCGGTCCTGAACCCGTGGATCTGGACAATATTTATTTGAGCGACGATCGCTTTGATCTGCTCAAGCATAAACTTCCCGATGGAATTACGTTACAGCCGGGGGATTTCTGGGTAGTCGATGAAGGCACAGGTCCCGACGACTTACCCTTTGGGGTCGGTTATTCCGGCGACAAGATAGAGAAGATTTATGTGACGTTGGCCACCAGTGATCCTGTTCCCGTACCGGTGCGTGTCCTGGACGCATTTCGCCCTGACAACTCGGAGCCGGAGGTCACCTCCGGACGCTATCCCGATGGATCGGATTATATGGGTATTTTGTCGTCCTCCACGAAAGGAACTGCCAATACACCCCATAAAATACACGATATTGTGATAAATGAGATTATGTATCAACACGGCCTGCGGGATCGGCGTTATGAGTACATCGAGCTTTACAATCGCAGTGCCACTGAGACGATCTCGATGGAGGGGTGGGAATTTACCGACGGCGTTACCTACGTCTTTCCCAGTAACATCTCGATGCCTCCGAATTCGTATCTCGTGATCGCGGAAGATCCGACATTCCTCGCGAGCAAATATCCTCCGGAAAACAACCTGGAGATTGGCGTAAATCTTCTCGGGCCCTATGCAGGTCATCTGGACGATCACAGCGAACGAATCCAACTTTGTTACACTTACACCGATCCCAATACTCAACTGGATTACCTGGCGGTGGCCGACGAAGTGACCTACTACGATGGGGGGCGCTGGCCGAGTTGGGCGGACGGGGAAGGGGCCAGTCTGGAACTGCTCGATCCTGACAGCAACAACAATACGCCTGATGCCTGGGCCGATAGCGATGAAAGTGGCAAATCCACCTGGCAGGAATTCAATTTCTCTATTGAAAGTAATAATTCGAATTACACCCACGATACGATTAACGTATTTGGTATGATGCTCTTGAATCGCGGCGAAGTCCTGCTCGACGACATCGAATTGATTCAAAACGATACGAATTACGTGCTGAGCAACTCTGATTTTGAAAGCGGGATATCCCCCTGGAACCTGGGATACGTAAGTCAATATGGTCTTAATCTGGGAGGGAATCATATTCGTTCGTTTGTCTCGACGGAAGACAGCATCTCCGGTTCTCATTGTCTGCATCTCAGCGCCACGGGCCACGGCGATCCCGGCGCCAACCGGATCAACCAGGCAGGATTTTCCGCCAGCGCGGGTAAGATTACCTTTAAAGGTTGGGCCCGTTGGTTACGCGGCAGCCGCTATCTCCTCCTGCGTACTTCCAATGACCTGTCTCCTGTGCAACCTCCTCGACCGGCTTACGTGAAAGAACTCGCCATGCCGGTAAACCTGGGAACGCCGGGATTGCCCAACTCGACTCTGATGACCAACCGGGGGCCGGATATTCGCGAAATTCAACATGCTCCCGTGCTCCCCACCGCGAACGAACCTATCGTAGTGACCGCCCGGGTTACGGATAACGACGGCGTTAGTTCTGTTAGTCTGTATTATCGTTCCGAAGGCAGTGGCAGTTTCTTTGCCGTTTCCATGGTGGACGACGGTTCCGGCGATGACCAAACCAGCGACGATAAAATATATACCGCCGCCATTCCCGGGGCTTCTGCCGGTACGAGGCGCGCGTTTTACATCATAGCTTCCGACGGCTCAGCCACCACCCGCTTTCCCACTCTATTGCCATCCTCTGCGGAAGTTCCCGATCGAACCTGCCTGGTTCGTGTCGGCGACTCGACAATTACGAGTCCCTTCGCTACCTATCGCGTCTGGTTTTCTCAAGATGTCATCAATGCCTTTACTTCCCGGCCAAATCTCTCCAACGAACTCATGGACTGCACCTTTGTTTATAACGATACCGAAGTTTTTTATAACACGCAGCTCCGCTTTCGCGGCAGTCCGTTCTTACGAGGAGGCTCGGGCTGGAATCCTACCGGCGACCACGGGTACCGTATCGAATTTAATCCGGATCAGAAATTTCGCATGCGACAGGAGATCAATCTCGACAACACCGAGGACGACAGTCGAGGACCTCTTCAAGAACGAGCGTCCTACTGGTTTTATCGTAAAATGGGACTGCAGTTCTCGATGGGCGAGTATATACGACCGATCCTGAACGGTAATTCCTATCATACCTACGAAGATGTCCAAAAGGTGGACGGAGATTATATTGATGCCTGGTTTCCGAATGATGACGACGGTTATCTTCATAAAATTGACGACTACTTTGAATATAACGTCCAGGGCACTTCGCATTCAAACCTCGATGAAGGCATGAAATCGGATGCCAGCCATCCGCAGATTCCCGAAACGTATCGGTGGGGATTTGAGAAACGATCCCATCGTGAAAATGACAACTGGAATCCATTGTATTCGTTTGCCTACTCCATGAATGTTTCCTCGAGCAATCCTGCCATCTACGAGGCCGCCGTCGAGTCCAAGATTGATCCTTTACATTTTGCCCGCGTACTGGCGATTCGACATGCCTGCGGCGACTGGGACAGCTATGGATACACGCGCGGTAAAAATAATTCCTTCTATTATGCTTCTATCGAGAACCGGTGGTATCTCCTGCCCTGGGATATCGATTTTACTCTCGGTTCCGGCAATGGCTCCAACAGCGATATTTACTACGTCGATGCGGGAAAATTTCCCGAAGTTTATCAATTTATCAATTATTCCAAGTACCGTACCATGTATAACCGGGCGCTGGAAGAACTGGTATATGGTCCCTGGCAGACCTCCTATGGTACCGCCGATCCGCCTACGCCGTTCGATGTTTTTCTCGAGGATGCAGCTAGTGCCCAAAGTGCCGATGGCTACACCGACCCCCAAAACCGTCTGAATTCGATTAAAGCATTCGTCAGCGCCCGACGGTCTTACATCCTCACTCTGCTGCCGGTTCCGCCCGATTTTGAAATCACCACCAACAGCGGTCTGGATTTCTGTACCTCCGAAGACTCTGTGACGCTGGAAGGCATCGCACCGTATCGTGATGTCGGCATTGCCGTCAACGGTACGCCGGTGCCCGTTGTTTTCTCTGCAAATAACGTCTTTGAAATCACGGTGGATCTTGATATCATCGGTCTGAACCCGCTTACCCTCCAGGGGCTTAACAGCGAAGGCGAACCTATCGAAGAAGACACTGACTCCATCACCATCAAACGAATTCTTAACATTACCTTGGATTCAGTGGCGCCGAACCTGCTCTGTAACGACGGGCCGGCTCCACTTACCATTTATGGCAGTAACTTCGAGCCGGGTTCCACCCCCGACATCTCTCTCTCTCTTCCTGCTAACGTAGTTGGCTTCGACGAACTCTATGTCAAGAGTATTCT
>CAZNQT010000441.1:0-4700 GCA_964574885.1 uncultured Pirellulales bacterium | reverse complement strand
ATGGCAATACCTTGTTCCTGAACGGCACGATCGACGACGTCCGCATCTACAGTCGTGTATTGAGTGAGCAGGAAATCAGCACTCTGGCGAATCCGTAAGAACCAACTGAATCGAAATATCATCTCGGTGCGACATGGGTACTGTACCCCGGACCGGCGTTATATTTTTCCGCTGGTTTTCATTACGATTCCTTGTGATAATAGACCTTATGAGACAGATCAATCCGCTCATAGTTTTTCTACTGATCGGTATGGGAATATCGCCCCGGTCGTATGGCGGGCCCATCGGGACGCCGCTGCCCTGGCAGGACCATGAGTTGGAACATGTAAAAAAGTCTCACGTCGAACGGATCACCTCGGGACGACATGAATATGTTATGGAAATGGGTGGGAACGTGGATATGGATCAAGCGTTGACGCGGGAGTATGGACGTTGGCGCGTGGGCTGGCAGCCGAATGAGTCGCTGACTATCGAGAATGTAGGCGCCGCGCCGGTCGAGAACTGTAAGGTAATCATCAACGGTCGCGGCGACTGGTACTCGATGGAGGGATTACTGCAGGAGGCGATCGGCTCGGCTAAAAACGAGCAGGAGAAAGCATATCTGATTTGGCAGTTTCTACGTTCGAATCGCCATCACGACGATCCGCTGTATGAAGGCCGCTGGGGCGATGAACTGCACGATCCGGTAAAGATGCTGGCGATCTACGGCGCGGGCTTGTGCGACGATTCCGGTTCGATCGGGGCGAGCGTGTTTCAGGCCGCGGGATTGAATAAACAGAAACCTTTTGTGCGTTGCCTGCACGGGCACATGATGTGCGAGGTGTATGCGGAGAATCGGCGTCAGTTTATGGATATCGACGAGAACGTGTTTTACCTGGACCGTGACAATCAACTGCCGGTGGGAGGGGACGTTATAGCGCGCGATCACGATCTGGCCCATCGGGAGATTCACTACGGGCCCATGTTCAGCAGTTGGCAGCAGTCGCAAAGTGCGGCGTCGTTGTTTGGGCAGGACGACGGTAGAACAACGCGGTTGACGCAGGGGTATCGGGTGCGGGTAAATTTGCGACCGGGTGAGAGAATAGAATATCGCTGGGACAATATCGGGAAATGGTCAATGCGGCAGCCACAACGACAGCGGCGCTGGGTGGGAAATTCACGTAAGATATATAAACCATCACTGCATAGTCCGAAGGCCGGCGCCGAAAAAATTGAAAACATTAGTTTCATAGCGATCGGCAATCAGTCTGTGGCAACAGGAAACGATGCACAAGCGAGCCTGCTTTATCGGATGGATAGTGCGTTTGTAATCTGCGGCGGCAGCGTGCAGGCGGAATTTCGTTTGCAGGATGAAGAGGATCAGGCGGCGATTGAAGTCTGGGCAGAGGATAACAAAGGTTCCGGCAAGACGGAGCCGGTTACAATATGGCAGGCGCAAGGAGCCGGCGCCAGGCAAGCGGATATTGAGATTGATAAGGCAATTCGACCCACGGAAGGTCGGCCGGAATACGAATATTGGGTACGAATACGATTGATCTCAAACAGCGGGCCGGGCGGGGCGGCCTTGACGGATCTTTCGCTGCGGAGCGATATTATGGTCTCGCCGATATTTCTGCCGCGATTGCGCCTGGGAACCAACCAGGTGGTTTATACGGATGATACGAAATCCGCTCGTGAGATACTCGTCACGTATAATTGGCGGGAGACAACGGCAGTAAAGCAGCCGATGGCCCCATCGTTAGCATCTCCGACCAACGAGAAAGCCATCCGGGAGGAAACCGTGACGTACCGATGGAAACCCGTACACGGTGCGACTGCGTATCATCTGCAGGTTTCGCGGGATCCGGCATTTCGCTGGCCTTATCGTCCCAGCCTGGACGTGGTATATAAAGGAACCCAATACGCTAATCCGTTTTGGGGAATCTACAGTTGCGACACGGACTACTATTGGCGGGTGCGTGCACAGAATGATAAGGGGATATGGGGGGATTGGAGCGAGGCGCGGACGTTTCGCTGGCAGGGTCCGCATGTGCCCGTGGAGGGAAAGCTTACGGAAGAATCTGGGAGATTCGTCTTATCCTGGAAACCGAATCGGCGGGGCCAGCGACCGGTCGCTTATGAAGTATATGGCAGTGATATTAAGGGATTCAGCGTTCATAAAGAAGCGCATGAAATTGCGACCCTGGGTAAGGTATCGAGTAATTACCTGGGGCGAACCACCGAAACCCGAATGGCGGTAGCGGGCGTATTTTCCGATACTCCTGCGGGAGTGGAACAGGAGGCGAATCTAAATCGCTGTTATTATCGCGTCGTAGCGGTGGATGCCGAAGGAACGCACAGCGGGTGCAGCAATTACGCCGAAATACCGCATCCCATTATCATCTCGCCGCCCGTCGAGCAAATTCGAGTGGGCCGGGATTATCGTTATCAGCCAAAGGTGATTCGCAGTCTGGGGGATTTACAGCATCGGTATGAAAAACCCGAAAACAAATTCTGGGAGCAGGAGCAATTGCGTTTTTCCCTGGAGAAAGGGCCCGGCTGGCTTAGCATCGATCCCCAGACAGGTTGCCTCACGGGAACCGCACCTTCGGGAAGCGCCGGGAACCATCCGGTTCGCATTCGCCTCAAGGCCGGTTTTGAAAAACGAACGGGCAAAGATACATTCACGAGTGATTTATCGGATAAGAATGTAGATCAGGAATTCAATTTACGGGTCATCCAGCCCAAATAATCGCGTTACGGTTCCACGATCGGGAAAATAATGCGGGAGGGATATTCATTATTGCAATAAATGCGATTGGTTTGTTTTACCATTTTTTTCGCTACGTGCGCCGCCTCGCCTGTGCCAGGATTCAGATCGAAACGGGGGTAGTTGGAACTGGTGATCGCGATGCGCAGGCGATGGCCCTTATTGACAACCACGCTCGTGGGCCAGAGATTGACTTTGACCTCATAGATGTGTCCCGGTTGTAGTAACTTCGCGGTTTCGAATCCGTCGCGATAGCGCAGCCGCAGCATACCTTCGGCCATCAGAAAACTTTTCCCATTGGGATACACGTCGCAGAAACGCACAGACAGGTCGGTATCGACCGCCGACGAATCGACGTACAGAACCGCCTGGATACGCCCGGTGACTTCAACCGGTTCTGCGAGCGGATTGGCGTCGAAATGAATGACATCCCTTCGTTTTTCAATTTTATTCTGGTTTTTCGGTCCGGCGGGCAGAACCAGATTGCAGCCGCCCACGGTCGGGCAGGGATTTTGCGGATCAAAGGTATATACCGCAAATGATTCCTGGGCCATGGTGATGCGAGGTTTTTCTTTCTGCAAGGCGCTCTGAGGATTCAGATAGTACGGAGTTTTTCGGGCAGGGATCGGCCATTGGTCGGCATAACGCCATTCGTTGCCGGGCGCGTTTTTCGCTTGCGTGTCGCCCATGACGTAATACGCGACGGCAGGAAGTTTTTCAACGCCGTTGTCGATCCCTTTTAAATAATGATCCAACCAGTTCTTGGCGGAATAGGATTCCGGCGGTTTACTGTTGGCAAACTGCAACTCGCCGACTTTACCCCGATTGCGGAATCCGCCGTGGGCCCAGGGCCCCATGACGAGTTTTTGTTTGCCGCGGGCGCCGGGCGCGCCCTGGGTTTGCCGTCCCCTGAACGACTCGACCGTTCCGAGACTGAAGGTATCGAACCAGCCGCCGAAATGAACGGCAGGCGCCGTCATAACCGAGTGTTTGGTCATGGAGTCAAATTTATACCAGAATTCATCATAGGTCGGATGGGCCCGATACAACGCTATCGCTTTTTCATCAAACTGATTGCCTACGAGCCAATTTTCTATCTGACTTTTACGCAAGGCGCCGCCCACATAACCGGCATGATGATACAAACTGCCGGCGGCGACCAGGATATATTGACAATCAAGGTGTTTCGGCTGCGCACCGGCGAGCAGATTCTGCGTGATCCCCATCGCCGAGGCGCCCATGGTGCCGATCTTGCCGTTACACCATTTTTGTTTGTAGATCCAATCGAGGGTATCGACGCCGTCCTGATAGGTCTCCCAGCCGCAGCCTATGAACGGCAGATTTTCTCCCTCGGATTGAAATCGACCGCGCATGTCCTGCGCGACGACGGCGTACCCCCGACGGACCTGATCCAAGGGCATCATGTTGATCTTGCTATAGGGCGTACGTACCAGAATCACGGGAAACGATCCCTGTTTAGACGGCAGATATACATCCGTCGCCAATTTCACCCCGTCGGTCATGGGAATCGGAAACGTTTGTTTTTCCAGCGCGTTAAGGGGGACGCAATATACGAGTAAACCGAGGGCGATAATTGTAAGACGTAAGACAGTAAAGACACAACGATTCCCTTGGCGATCATTTCTCTTCTTCATAGTTATCTTCCTGTTTGTGATTGGATTTTCTTTCCTCCGGTTCTGAATTTTGCAGTATTGTACCTGATCGGTATTGACTTGGCAAGGATGGAAAGCTTTACAGACACAGGAGAATTTATTTCGTGGCGGAAGATCGTAAAAAAGCTAAAATAAACAAGTTGATTTGCGGATTTGAAAAGAAAGGTACGAACGGGAGCAGGAACGATGAAAACGAAGCATCTATCGCGACGGCAGTTTATGCAAAATACTCTGGCAGGGCTCGGCGCCTTATCCGCGACCGGCAGGCCGGTTAGGGC
>CAZNQT010000440.1:0-4709 GCA_964574885.1 uncultured Pirellulales bacterium | reverse complement strand
CTAACGACAATAACTACCGAGGACCCAAAGAGCCGGGAGCGCCAGCGACCGGATACCGCAAACCGTCAACTGCTCGCCGCTGCGAAACGCTCTGGTGTAGCGAGGTAAACCGTAAACTGTTTTCGCTTAGCCCCCGGACCCGCACCGGGGGAACTCGCCTCATTTCTGACAGAATTCTCCCCTTCTTTTTTGCTAGTTGTGCTGTTATGAAAGTAGGTATAATGTAGTTATATATAGTATTTCGGAAGAAGAAGGTCAAGATGAAGACCAAAATAATCATATTTATTGTATTAACGATTCCAGTACTAATAATAACTTTATTATATGTGTATTTTGATAGATTTGTAAGTGTTGTTTATTACTCTCCTCGAAACAAATATCTTGCTACTATTGATGTATCACAAAAAGGCAATACTGTTGATTTTAATTTCATGTTCAGAGAGTTGCAATCTGATATAGTTATGGCATTTCCTGAAAACAAGGTTAATAAAAATTATACAGATGTACCTTCAGATTGGTCATTAGTCATCGATATGCAAATCTCTGAATCTGATACAGGAAATATTATTTTTTATTCCCGGTTAGATAAAGATAATGTAGGCATAACAAACTGGCATGAATCTAGTTTCTCTGTTATATTACGGTGGCAGAAATTATCTTCCAACTGTAAACCGATCCCCGCAAAGCAATATAAGGTTACGATGAATGTTATTCAGCCGTATGCGAGATTAGGAAAAGCGGATATATATTTCCATTGGCTGGAGGAAAAAACTATCGGTTTTTGGGATTGATATGATTCAACCATCTATGATAAAATATAAAACAGTATAAGGGGAAACAAATAATGGCTGAAATGGGAATATCAGTTGTTCTAGGGCGTTGCCCTGGTCTATTCTATTAAGCTCTTTCAGAGCAAAAGGATTGTGTGTGCAACCTTACAAATACGAATACTATTGCCCTGAAGGGACAGAATAATAAAGCCTGGGGCAACGCCCTAAGTGAGCTGAAGTAATAAAACGTGGTCGTTGGTTTTAAATTTCGAATTTTTCGGAATTTGAATTTGTTTCGGATTCCGATATTCGTATTTCGGGTTTCCTATTAAATCCGACTAATCAGTGGAAATCAGTGTCAAAACATCTTCTTCTCTTTTTCTCTTCGTGTTAAAAATTAAATCCGCGTCGATCTGCGTGTATCTGCAGCTTCCTCTTCTGAATTCTGACTCCTGGATTCTGAATTCTTCTTCTCACAACTCACAACTATTTTCTGAGAACTGAGCCCTGAGCCCTGAGAACTGAGAACTCTTCTCACCTCGTCCACCCGTTGCGATACGGTGGATCGAGGAACGCATTCGCTTCCGGGCAGTTGGTGAATTTCTCGTCGTCCCATGCGAGTTTGCGGTTATTGAATTTCTGTGCAATGACGCCCAACAGCGCAATTTCGGTGAGCGGTCCGCCGTATTCAAAATTCGAGCCCGCCGGTTCGCCGCCCTTACAGGCCCGCAGCCATTCCTGGTGATGACCCGGCGACCGGGGAATACTCTTTTCCGGCTGCTTATACGCTCGCATCGCCTGTTCCGGGAATATACGGCAGTCACCCGCCCCGTGCGAACCGTACGTGATCCCGCCTCGTTCCCCTAAAACAATCGCGCCCATACCGGGAATCTTACGTCCTTTTTCCAGTCCCCGAGGCCACGGCGGCTTCTTACCTCCCCCGTACCACGTTAGCAGTACCGGCGGCAGCTTCCCCCGCGCCGGAAATTCAAAGTGAATGATCGGCGCCTTGGCAAACGTATCCCCTTGTGTCTTCGGATCATATTCAAATGTCTGCGCCCGAATCGTCTTCGGCGCCCCCAACTGCAGCGCCCAAAACACCGGATCGATAACGTGACACGTCCAGTCCCCTATGGCGCCGGTGCCGAAGGGGGTCCAGCCTCGCCAACTACCGGGACAATACATCGGATTATACGGCCGGAACTGCGCCGGGCCGAGCCAGAGATCCCAGTCCAGTGTTTTCGGGACCGGATGGCGCTCTTTCACTTTTGCCAAATCATCATAACGGCCCCACGACGTGCTACAGAGACACTGCACTCGCCGAACCTTACCGATCGCGCCGTCCCAGATCCACTCGCAGAACAGGCGGATGCTGTCGAACGAATGGCCCTGGTTGCCCAGTTGGGTGGCGACCTTGTGCTCGAGGGCGGCCTTACGCAGGGCGCGCACTTCGCCGATGGAATGGGCCAGCGGTTTTTCACTATAGACATGCTTACCCATCTGAATCGCCCGCATCAGGGCCACCGCGTGCATATGATCGGGCGTGGACACCACGACGGCGTCGATATCCTTATCCATTTCATCGAGCATCTTGCGAAAGTCGTGGTACTTTTTCACCTTCGGCATTTGTTGATACGTTTCGGCCGCCCGATTTTCGTCCACGTCGCACAGCGCCACGATATTCTCGCTTTTGGTGCCATTGAGGTTGGCCCGCGCCCGGCCGCCGGCGCCGACGAAGGCAAGGTTCAGTTTATTACTCGGCGCCTGTTTGCCGTTCCGTCCCAGTACGAAACTGGGCACGATGCTAAAGGCCGCTATGCCGCCGGCGGTCCCGCGTAAAAACTCACGTCGCGTTGATTTGTTTTTCCTGTCGTGCATCTTTTTTCTTCCTACTCCTTCCCTCATTTACTCATCTACTCATCAACAATTCGTATTATACGCCCTGTTTCTTCTTTGTCATCTATTCTCATTTCCGGATTCCAAAGCAAACATAGTATATTCAGATACCGCCTGGGATGCAAAAGGTACTTTTCACCCGTAAAACTATTGCATTTTCCTTCCCGATAGGATACATTATAGATAGACGCTCCGGTTTTGTGGAAATAATAAGTGGAGGTAAGTTGCCTTATTTAGTCAATGGCTACAATGTGCCCAGGCTTTGAATCCCATGGCAAACAAAACAAAAAACCACTCCGAAGAGCCGGGTAAAGACCGGCGACGCTTTCCGCGTTTTAATCTCGGTTGCCCGGTGGGATTATTCACGCCGGCCGTCGGACGCTGGCGCAAGGAATTGGCCCACTCTCGCACCGACAACATCAGCAATGGCGGTTGTTACCTCACCCTCTCTGAAAAACCGGGATTCCAACTAAGCCAATCGCTGCAACTCGAACTGAACCTCCCTCGCCGCACTCCCAATACCTATATGCTCGAACCCGTCCGCACCTCGGCCTGCATCATACGTATCGACGACTCGCATCCCTCGGAAACGTCCCTAGCTCTCCAATTCGCACATCCATTAGACCTCCAATTAGAGGAATAATGTAGTCGAGGGGAGACCTGCTCGGTATAATTAGGAAAAAGGAGCATTGCTATGAGACCCATCGGACGATTCTTGCTGATCGGACTGTTGGCCGTGGGGTGGTTTCAAACGGTGTTGTGGGCGGACGTGCGCCTGCCGGCGTTGTTTTCGGACCACATGGTTTTGCAGCGGGCTAGAGAAGTGCCGATCTGGGGCTGGGCCGATCCCCAGGAGAAGGTAACGATCACGACCACCTGGCAGGAGCGACGCTGGGTTCTCGAGGCCGATGCCGACGGGAAATGGATGGTGCGGATTATGACTCCGGCCAAGGCGGCGCGGCCCTTGGCCATCACCTTCCACGCTAAAAACGAGATTCGGATCGAGGATATTCTGATCGGCGAGGTCTGGCTCTGTAGCGGGCAGTCGAACATGGAATTTCCCGTCGGTGTCGTCGAAGAGGAAGCCTGGAAAACAGGCGTGGATAACTTCATGCAGGAAGTGGCTCAGGCGAACTATCCGAATATTCGTTTCTTCACCGTAGCTAAACAGGTCGCGGAAGATCCTGTGCAGGAGTGTCTGGGCAGTTGGACGAGTTGCACCCCGCAGGCAGTGGTTCCGTTTTCCGCGGTGGCGTATTTTTTCGGCCGCGATCTGCATACTAAACTGGCCGGCGTACCCGTCGGACTGATCCAGAGCACCTGGGGTGGTTCGCCGGCGGAGGCCTGGACCAGTTACGATACCCTGATGACCGATGCGGACTTCAAGGCCTACGTCAACGGGTGGGAACTCTCGAAGAGATCCTATCAGCAGGCGAAGAAAGAATATCCGGAGAAACTGAAAGCGTGGCAGGAGTTGGCCAAACAGGCGGTTAGGGAAAAAAAGTTTGCGCCCCCGGTCCCCAAAGAACCTACGCCCCCCCAACCGCATCAACAGCCCGCCGGGTTGTTTAACGGTATGATCGCGCCTGTGATCCCCTTCGCAATTCGAGGCGTGATCTGGTATCAGGGCGAAGCGAATGTGTCACGCGCCCAAGGCTATCATAAGTTGTTTTCCGCCCTGATTGCGAATTGGCGCAGCGCCTGGAGCCAGAAGGATTTCCCCTTTTACTACGTACAATTGGCAAATTATATTCCGACCTACCCCGGTGCCATCGAGGATTCCTGGGCCCAAGTTCGCGAGGCGCAGTTCCAGACGCTCTCGCTGCCGAACACCGGCATGGCCGTCACGATTGACATCGGCGATCCGAAAAATATCCATCCCAAAAATAAACAAGGAGTGGGTCATCGACTGGCTTTGTGGGCGTTGACGAACACCTATAGCCGCAAACGAGTGTGTTCCGGACCCCTCTTTGATTCCATGAAGGTCGAAGGCGATAAGATCCGGATCCGGTTTATTTATGTCGGCGCCTGTTTGGCGACCCC
>CAZNQT010000439.1:0-4712 GCA_964574885.1 uncultured Pirellulales bacterium | reverse complement strand
CCGGCATCGTCAATTCAACCGACATCACCATTGCCGCCTGGGTCAACTGGGATGACGGCGGGGCTTGGCAGCGTATTTTCGATTTTGGCAACGACACCACGTCATATATAGCGTTGACTCCATTCTCTGCCGACAACACCATGCGTTTTGCCATTACCACAGGCGGCAACACCGCCGAGGAAGTTCTAGTCACCGACCCATTGCCTACAGGTCAGTGGGTCCATGTAGCCGTGACGCTCGATGGAAACACCGGTATTTTATACCTCAATGGCGCGCCGAAAGTCGCCGGGCGGATTCTGTTAAATCCGTCGGATGTGAATCCTGGGAACAATTATATCGGCAAGAGTCAGTGGCCCGATCCGCTGTTTAATGGGCGCATCGACGATTTCCGGATTTATAACTATGCCCTGTCGGCTTCCGAAATTGCCCTTCTAAATCTGCCGCCGTCATTCTCCGTGGATCCGATCAGCAATGTCAATGCTATCGAACGCAAACCTTATACCGGACAATCACTGGCGGATTATATTGCTACGCCGCAGAGCACGGTAGGCCTGACCTTCCGTAAAAACTCCGGTCCGGACTGGTTAACCGTGGCAGACGACGGAACGCTCTCGGGAATCCCGCAAGATTCGAATGTGGGCGAGAATTACTTTACCGTTCGTGTCGAAAATCAGATGGGACTGTTCGATACCGCCGGGATGACGATTCAGGTTGCCAACGTCTATTCCGGCGTTCGCGGACTCGGAGACCTGCTCGGACTTACCGCCCAATGGCTCAGCACCGATTGCCTCGATACGCCTCCCTGCAACGGCGCCGACTTGGACGGCGATAATAATGTGACCTTTGCCGACTTTGCCCTCCTGGCACAAAACTGGTTGGATAATTAGTTGTTGTTGCGCAAGGATGTCCACCCTGCACAGGCAGGAGTCCATGATTCCGAAAGGTTCCTGTTGCATCGAAATACTGGCCCCCTGCTTGCAGAGTTTCTTTATATCAACCGATTAGCCCCCGGACCTGTGCCGGGGGTAGATTGTACTTTCCTGAAAAACCATCCTTGTCATCCTGAGCGCAGCGAAGGATCTAAAACCTTGAACCTGGAACTTGAAACTTATTCCTATCCGCCATCCACTAAACACTATCCACTTTTTCCTATACCCTACACCCTAAACCCTATTTATTCTTTGCCTTCGTATTATCTCCTACCCTGAAATTTCCATGGGCGGGGGTATGATAGATTAATATATTGCTCTGAGAAATTTTTGAACGTAAATAACAATCCATAATACTGTTAATATTATCAATAAAATCTTTAATCGGCGGTTCTTTTTGTTACGCTTATACTTTTCAAGTAAATAATTGAAATCGCATAGGCTGATTTTGTAGCCTATTCCAGGTGTAAAATATTCGTCAGGATTCTTTGCTGGCAACTCTTTTATTATTTCTTTTTGAATTACATGATGAATATCATCTGCCAATATATCTGTTTTTTGTGCTATATCTTCCACGTCGTCTTTATCATTAAATGATAGACATTTGGAATCCTGCTTTGTATGAAATAAATCCTTGATAGCATTCATTATTAAAATCTTGTCATTAATCGCAGTTTTATTAAACATTGTTAGCTTCCAAAATAATGTCCGGGTTTGTGAAGAATATCAAAAATTATTTCCTTGGTAAAATTATATAATCGACCATATTTTGAAGCGATCTTTATAATCCTTAAAACCAGTAGGATGGGCTCTTAGCCCATGCGACATTAACAAACCTCCGCTGGTAACGGGGGAGTATGCATTCCGTTAACCTGGGCTCCACTATCCTCGGCGGAGAGACCACAAACCATCTATGTCATCCTGAGCGCGGTCAGGTAGGGTGTGCACCGTACACCTTTTATTTCTCTGTTTTTTATGCGCGTTTTTCATATACTTCCTAACTAACTTACTATGATTCCAGCAGTTACAATTATCTTACCGTTCCCCAACATTTCGGCGAGTTTACCGCATGGGGCCTACGGGATTTTAGGCCACCGGATTGCTCCCAACAGAACCGAGCGCCCAGAGCATTCGTACGCCTTAAGCTCTCTGGTATGAAAGGGGCATGGTTGCCATGGGATTATGCCGGTGGCGGCAAAACGATAAACTCAACCTTCGAAGATTAATATGGTTACGCTTTGTCTTCCCTCCTCCGTATAAAATCATCCTTATTTGGTTGCGACGGGTGGCGCCGTCAAGCGAGTCTGCGAGCTTGGAGGTGGATGGCAAATTGCTTATTTCTCACAACTCACAACACACAGCTATCCACTCGTTGCGCATGGCTCATTGTTTATTTATTATTTTTTATTGGGTAAGGTCCAGACTTCGACGCCGGAGAAATTCGCCGCGCCCCCTCTACTGGTAATCTCGATTGTACCGTCGGCTACCGTAATGATCCAGGGACCCAGCCGGCGCCATTCGCCCGCCTCCCCGCTGTCATAATCCCTCTCGACCACTTTCCCTTCCAGCGAAATCGTCAACGTCTCCGGACTGGTTTCCTCCCACACATAGGCATAGACCGCGTATTTCCCCCGCGGTACGCTCGTCATCTTGAGAGAAGGACGTTGATCCCAGCGGAAAGAATGAATCATTTTCGCACGCGCCGCATCGGTCGGAGGCCTAAGCCGAATGTTCGGACTGTTCAACGCTCGATTTTTACAGACGAAATTCTTAGCGTCGTCTCCTTCCCACGAATTCCCGTCAATCGTAATCGCAGGACCGTTCAGATTGACGCCCCGATAGAATTTCCATGTACCCGTAGAAACCGGCGGACCGCTTAACTGGGTAATCGGCGTTCGCAAGTAATGCTCGAGCGAGCCCGCCGGCGGCGGAACCTCCACCATTTTACCGCGTACGTTTACGATTACCCGTCGATACGCGGTTAAGACCGGTTTGCCGTTATCGATCACTTCCAGAATAACGTGTATCGTTCTGCCGGAAGCATTGTGAGGAATCGTCAACGCCGCTTCAACTGTATGCGCACCCTGGATGTCGATCGGTTTGGGATAACTGCCCGCCTCTTGATACATCCACCACTTGTAAGAGAGCTTATTGCCATCCGGATCGGTGGAACCGGCGGCGCTGAGCTTTACCTTGGCGCCTGGATCGGCAGTTAGGTTCAGTACGTTTCGACTCGTATCGCCGTTACATATCGCGACCGGTTTGTGATTGCATTGCTCGTACGGTCTCACACACCAGTTCATACGAGCCTCGAACTCGTTCTGATACGCTTGCCGCCAGCGCTGTATGGTATAGAGCATATCCCGGCGCCCGCGGTGCAGGTCCTCGGCGGGAACGAACTCGTTCCCTCTGCCGCTCCGCCGGAAGCGTCCGCCCCAGTTGCCCCATTCGGGATGTTCCGGATCGCTCAGCCCGTCCGGTAAGACGTAAAAGTACGAAGGCGTGTCGCCTTCCTTCACCCCGGCTTTACCGGCCGCCTTCGCCGGATACACCGGACCCAGCGGACCGTGACCGGTGCGCACGTTCTTTTCCAGCCATTCCGGAGATACGATGGCTTGATCGCCCCCTTTCCAGATCCCCCGAAATAAATCGCGCGAGTAAATCCAGAACACGTCCGGATGGTGCTCCTTGACCCAGTCGGCGGTGCGATCCTGATCCGCAATTGAATGTACCCGGATCTTGCGCTTGAACACGGCAAGTTCCTGCGCCGACCGCGTCTGCTCTACCTTCCAGATCGCCTGCGCCAATTCCCGCGGCCCGCCCCAGATGCTGAACCACACCGGCCGGGGATCGTCCCGATCCAGCACCCGAATGATCCAATCCGACGCCTCCGAATCCATGCCCTTGCCTACCTTGTGTGGATCGCCGTTATTACCGTCCTTGATCAAACTCAGCAGATGTTCGCACGAAGGATAATCGACCCGATGCATCCGTAATTCCTCCTGCACCTTCCCATACGCTTCGACGCATTGCCGGATCAAATCCGGCCTCGTCCGCCTGTCGTGCCCGTGACCGAATCCGGTGCAGAATCCTTCCACCTCGAAATCGCAGGTATAGAGCATGAACCGTACCATCGACTGAATGTCGTCCGGGTCGCCGCCGATATCGGTCATAACCACAATGCGGCGCTTTTCCACCCCGGCCGCCCTACCGGAAACAGTAAAATTACAAAACAAACCCAATATCGCGATAAATGGCGGCAAAATAAGGGATTTAGGCGTATTTTTCATCATTTACACCTCCGTTTTGGAGCAGGATATTGTGGAAATTCCGGATATTAGTCCAGGACGTCGGTAACGGCCTGGATCAACTTTTGCTTCGCCTGACCCAGCGGTAGTTCAAGGGTAACGCCGGCGGCCTGGGCGTGCCCGCCGCCGCCGAACTGTCGGGCAATGGCGCTGACGTCCACCGGTTCGCGGCTGCGGAGGCTGGCGCGGGTGGCGCCGTCGTCGCGCTCGACCAGTAATAAAGAGACGACGACGGAGGCGATTTGCTGGGGTTCGTTGACGATGTTTTCGATGAGGGTGCGGTCGGCGCCGCATTGGGCGAGCATGTCCTGGGTAATGTGCATGACGGCGAGTCGATTGTTATAGAGCAGTTCCAGGGTTTGCAGGGTCAGGGTGAGCAGTTTGAGCCTTTCGGGTGAATAGGACTGCAATAGATTTCGATATAGATGATCCGGTATGGCGCCGGCGGCGACGAGTCGGGCGGCGATTTCATAGG
>CAZNQT010000438.1:0-4728 GCA_964574885.1 uncultured Pirellulales bacterium | reverse complement strand
GAACTATAGAATTCCCTCAATGATAATAAACATCCTATATCCCCTAAAGTACTTTCGCCCGAGTCATTATTATCCTGACAATAAATTTCCCGATTTGACCCAACCATAAAGACCGTTGACACATAACCAATGACGCCCTAATATATTGATATGGCTAAGGTTATAGCGATCCAGGACAGGGTGTAAGGATAGAATATAACTACAATATCTTCCGGGCCCCTGGTAGCGACCGAATCAAATACCCCAGTAAAAAACAAACGGGAACGCACACCGCCCACGCCAGAACAAATTTCATCAAAGGATGCCCAACCATGTCCTTCATCAACAATCCTACCGCCACCAGCACTGGTCCATGAATAATATATACCGTATAAGTACTCGTAGCCATGGCTGGTAGCCATTTTCCTCCCCGGTTCCATTTCTCGCGAAACCACACTAGCAAACCTATGATTATCCCCATACCCACAAACGGTTCCCACATGGCGTAAATCAGCGCCTGCCAGTGCCATCCCCCCATATAGACTGAAAATACTCCTTCTCGCGCACCGCCCCAGTAAAACAATGGCGGGAATATGCCCAAAACAAGTACGAATACCGTTACCCAGCCTATCCTGCCCATTCGTCGAGAAATCTGACTAAACCAATTCCCCCGGTACGCCAGGATTCCTACCACAAACAAACTCAGATAAAGCGGTGGAAACAAGGGACACTCCAGCGACAACCAGGAAACGTTTTCAGGAAACGGCAGCCATAGTCGCATTACAAAGGTAGCCCCTCCCATTACCAGGCAGAACGAACCAATCACCCTTAAGTTGGGGGGGGAACACTTACTTGCCAATCGGGATACAGACGGAGCTAATTCCCGCACCAGAAGATACATCAACTGAAATAGTAATAATTTCTCTACGTACCATAACGGTCCTGTCCCGATGGTGAGATGCTTCCTGTAATACAATTCGATAAAATTCAACCACCCTTTGTCCCATGCAAACAGCACCGTATTGATAAGGTAACTTATATTTGGAGTGATTAGCAGGTCATAAATCGCCAGGGGAATCCCCAATCGCAGTAACCGATCCAATATAAACCGTCTTCTCCCTTTTCGATCGTACGACCCTGGGGTAAAATACCCCGCCAGGAGAAAAAAGAATCCCATAAAAAAAGACTGATTCACGGCGTTATGCAGCGAAAACACTGTCAGGGACAAAACGTCGTGCGTCTCATAATGAATATACCACGAACCCGGACCCCCGAAGGTGATGGTCAAATGTTGTTGGATCACCAGGATAATCAGTACTATCCGCAGATTATCCAGATAATATACTCGTCCCCGCCCGGGTGCTTCCAGGTCCTTCATTCGTAAACATTTCTCCTACATCTTGAAACTGCAATTTCTCGTTAAAAAAAACGTTAAATAATGCCCTCGAAGTTAGTTATAATATCAAATACCGTATGGATTACAATGGTGTATCCGGGAAATCCAGGGTAAGATAATAACCGAAATCGATGTACACTCAAACCAATACAACCTTACTGCAGGGATTGAAAAATCCGCAGGATCAAACCGCCTGGCGGCAATTTGATAACCGCTATCGCCCCTTGATTCTCACGGTGGCGCAGAGGTTGGGGTTGCAGGAATCCGATGCGGAAGACGCCGCTCAGGATACGATTGCTGCGTTTATGGAATCGTACCGCAAAGAGAAATACCGGAAGGATAAAGGCAAACTCCGCGGTTGGCTCTACGGCATCGCCAGACATAAGATTCGGGATGTCCTGCGCAAACGTAGCCAGGCGGAAAAACTGGTTACGGATAAGACCGACGCCGAACAGTTTTTCGATCAGGCCGAAGATACTCATCTCGAAATCGCCTGGCAGGAGGAATGGGAAAAGGCCGTGCTGCGCCAGGCCCTGGAAGAGGTGAGGCTGCAAATCAATCCGCACATGTTTGAATCGTTTTATCTTTACGCCCTGGAGCAGTGGCCCGCCAAACGGGTCGCCGCTCATTTACAAATCTCCGAAGACCGGGTATATCAAAACAAACGACGGACCCTCATGAAACTGCGGGAATTGTTGCCGAAAATCGAAGATATTTGGTAGAGTCTATTATGGATGATGATTGCCCAAATCCCGAACAACTCGAAGCGCTTTTGACGAATCGCCTGAGTAAAACCCAGACCGAAGGTATTCGTGTGCATCTGGAGCGTTGTCAATCTTGCCATGCAAGGTGGAAAGAATTGCAGGAAGACCTGACGATCACCCAACGCTTGCGCCGGGCCTTGGGGATCGACGACGCCAAAGGATTACAGGATAAGTTGCAGGCCTGCGCCGCCGGGGATTTCGAAATTCTGGAAAACATCGGACAAGGCGGCGCCGGCGTGGTATTCAAGGCGCGGGATGTGCGGCTCAATAAAATCGTCGCCATTAAATGTCCGGCCAACGTGGAACAGCAGCGGCGACTTACCGCTGCCTTCGAGGAAGCGCGTACCTTGGCCAAAATCAATCACCCCAACGTCGCGACAATCTACAACCTGAATGAGAATCCTGAACTGCCCTTTCTGGTCATGGAATTTGTCGATGGGCAACCGATCGCCGAAGCGGTGGAACAGTACGCCCTGAAAGAAACCCTGGAAATATTTCGACAGGTCCTCCGCGCCCTGGCTGAACTGCACAAACGGGATATCGTTCATCTGGATCTGAAACCCGGCAATATCCTGGTGGACCGATCCGGCAATGCCAAAGTCCTGGACCTGGGAATCGCCGATCAGGCCCCTTCGTCCTTTGCCTCCGCCGCCTCGAGTACGTCCGTCAAAGGGACGCCCGCCTATATGGCCCCGGAACAGATCGATGGCAAACCCCCGAATGCCTCCATGGATGTGTTTTCGCTGGGGATTGTCCTGTTTGAGATATTGACGAAACAGAGACCGTTTTCGGGAACCACGGTCGGGGAACTTGCCCGGGCCATTCGCCGGGACGATCCTCCCTTACCGCGCTCCTTGAATGCCCAAATCCCCGGTCCCGTACAGGCTATCTGTCTGACGGCCTTGGAAAAAGACCCCGCCGACCGATATCCTTCCGCGCGAGAATTTTTATTAGACCTGGAGCGCTTTTTACAAGGCGAGCCTGTTGTGGCCTCGCCCGCAATGCTCACCGATATTCTCGAGCATGGCGTGGAGCGGCATGTAAACGATTTGGCGCGATGGCAGCGGGACCGCATGATTAGTACCCGCGAATTTGATTCCTTTGAGAATCAGTACGATAAGCTTCGCCAACGCGAGGAATTTTGGATTCTCGACAGCCGACGCATCTCCGTTTCTCAGGTCATGCTCCACCTGGGCGCCTGGGCCTGCGTGGTCAGTGTGTTTTTAATGCTCTGTCCGAAACTGGGGTGGCAATACCTATCCAAACCGGTGCGCCTGGCCTTGCCCATTACGGTTTGTACTCTCTTTTTAATCCTCGGACGCCTGCTTTGGATTCGCCGGAGTAGGCGCGTGGCGATCGTAGTGTGGATGGCCGCCGCACTAACCTGGCCTCTGATGATCGCCAATACCTTCATCACCATGCAATGGCTTAGTGTTGAAACCGATAGGATCTTATTGCCTGAATTTCTAACCAATAATCAATTGCTGGTGGCCGCGGCATCATGGGTACTTGTCTGTGTACTGCTTTGGCTTCGTACCCGGACGATGGCATTCTCCTTAATTTGGTCCTGCAGCGCCTTAACCTTCGCGGTCGCGATGTTTGCTCTCTGCGATCTGCGCAAACAATTGGAAAACGGTAATTACGATACGGTCGCAGGGTGGTTCCTGATTCCCGCTGCGATTTTATTCTGCCTGGCTTTACTCCTGGACCTCAAACAAAAACAAATGTACCTCGCCGGGCCTTTGTATATTTTTAGCGTGGCCGTCTTTTTATTATCCCTGACGGTCATCGCCCGCTATGGGCCGACGAGACAATGGCTGGGATGGCAATCGGTTGATAATGTCGAAAATGAAATCAAATACAGTTTTATGATGAACGGCCTCGTGTACCTGATTGTCGGCTTCCTCGCCGATCGTTCCAAACGCAGCCGCTGGTTGCGACGGATCGCTACCCTGCTCTTCTGGTTGACTCCTACGCACGTGCTGGTTCCCCTCTTCTTGCTGGCCCTCGAACGAGAAGGCGCGGTGCTTGCCGGCACTTGGACCCTCTTTGAAGTGTTGCTTCCTATCGGGGCGATTTTTTTCGTCTTCGCCTCGGTACCCAAACAGATGAAATCCTTTTTCTTCTCCGGCTTGTTTTATCTCGCCCTCTCCGTAATCCAGTTAACCTATGAACATTTTAAGAATCGCTTTTACTGGCCGGTTCTCCTTGCCGTCATCGGCTTCGCACTTACCCTTGCCGCCTGGCGCTTCCCCGCCTTGTTCGACCGACAAAAAAAATAATTCCCTGAAATACTTGCAATTTATAGAATTTTGGTTGTATAAATAGGTATAAAAATTCCGCCATTTTTAAACCGGGCCAAGCTGACAATTTTCGACCGCCTACATGCTCGTGAACTCCCTTGACGGTGCCGCCCCCGGTTTTGTAAATTAGTATTTGAGTAATTTGAATTTGTTTCGGAGTTAGAGATTAGAATTTAGGATTTTTTTCACGATGGGTGCCACGCCCACCCTCGCGTGGCCATGTGGCACAGTCGCCCTCGGCTGTGCTATGCTAACATCATCGGGTGGCATGCTTACACGAGCGTAA
>CAZNQT010000437.1:0-4730 GCA_964574885.1 uncultured Pirellulales bacterium | reverse complement strand
ACGTGAAACCGCGGATCGTACAACTGTTCGGCGTAATAGTTGTACGCAATTTTGCCCTGCGCCTTATCGGTGGCGATCTTCACTCCCACCGTCTGTAAGTTTTGATTCGCCTGGTTGATCGCCTCCGCCAATTTCCGACAGACATCGTCCAGATAATCCAGGTCAGCCGCCGTCTCGCCTTTTTCGTTGCGAAATCCGTAACAGTCCGGCCCGCTGTGCTGATGCGTGGCTCCAATTAAAATATTTTCCGGCGGCATCCCCTGGACCTGCTCGCGCACCTTATCCCCCAACACACTCGGAAATCCCAGGAAATCCGTACTGCAGATCGCGACTTTGGTATCGTCATCGGCCAGCACCAGCGCCCGGACCGTCAGTTTACCGATGATCTTCGTGACCGGTTTACTCGGCCCGATCCCTCCCGAGACGGGTAACATTTTCTGCGGCGTCACATCCCGCACCGCGATGGCCGCCTGAAAGTCGCCATATATCCACCCCGATGGCATACATAAAAAAATCAACCATACGCAAAATCGAATTTTCTTCATTTCGTATTCCATAGATGTTGCATCTCCATAAACACGAGGCAAATAAACAATTTCTTTCTTCCCATCATAGGAATCCAGGATGTAAATGTAAATACTCGTTTTTCAAATCCAGGGGGTCCCGTCCTCTGTCTTCCCGGGGACAACTTGGTATTTTCCTTTTACGTTCCGAAAAAAATCCTCTTTCAAAACAAATGCTGCTACTACATAACTCTTTTCAATTAAATAGGTTCGATTCTTTTCGAGCGACAGACGAGACGGGGAAAATCGCTAAAAAAGGTATATTTGTCTTGACGAAGGGCGGGAGGCCGGTATAATTCACACCGAGGCGAAAGAGGCGGATAATGGAGTATGTATCTGAATGCTTCTCCGGGAATTAGAAACTAATTATTCTATATGATGTAAGTCCAATTATAATAATTGGACATTATGGAATTCCGAGTCTATTTCTAAAGAGGAGACCGTGCAATGAAGAACCAAAGAAGGTACGGAACGTCATTTCTGTTTTTGTTTCTATTCAGCCTGTTTGGGCCCATCGCCAGGGCCGGGATTGACCAGGACGTGTACGTCAGCGGTCGAAGACCGACGGGCAGCGAAAATCCGGAAAACGGTCAGGCGCCCTGGACCAAGGTCAAAGACGCCGGTAATCCCTCGGGTACTTTTACCATTACCCTGGGGCGCAATCAGCGATTCTGGTTGGGGATTCCCAATATTGAGTACCTTGTGAACCAGAAAGTACTCACCATTGTAATTTCCG
This sequence comes from uncultured Pirellulales bacterium, assembly GCA_964574885.1. Classification (GTDB taxonomy): domain Bacteria; phylum Planctomycetota; class Phycisphaerae; order Sedimentisphaerales; family SM23-30; genus JAFGFX01. The sequence goes on along the minus strand of CAZNQT010000437.1, from coordinate 3,431 downwards.
GAAACGGTAGTGGGAACCTAAAAGCCGATCAGGCGGCGGGACAGTATGGCGACAATGGTAAAAAAACCACAAAAGGCAAATTTTTCAAGCCCAGTAAAAAGGAGAAGGAAAAATATCCGGGCTGCAATATTATCAAAGTGTACTTCCCTTATCAGCCCGCGTGGGAATGGGTTCGCATTAACAATACCGGAAAAGCCGGCACCTTTACGTTTACCATAAATAAAGCATACACAAATTGCAATCGGAGAGGAGAAAAGCCGCTCTTTCACAATTTCTATGTCGAGAGCGGCTATTTCGGCGGAACCGCGAATATGGTTGGACCGATGGGTATCACTGAACTATGGAATTTCCCCCGTGAGGCCGCCGTGGATCCGGGCGTTACGCCGACGTTCACCGCGGATCCCGCTACCGGAAACTGGACCGCGGACATTGTCTATATGGATCCAGACGGCGAGCCGCGACCTCAGGGAGGCGTACGGTTTACCAGCGATGGAGCCGGCTTGCAGGGCGGCGATGAATACTCCTATGAATTCGCTATGATTGAAGAGGGTGAAAAAGAATATACTCTGTACATCTATGATTCGATCGACGGTGAATATTATCCTCTTTCCGTCCACACGTACCCGATGATTCGTCGGTGGCAATCCATAAGCGACCACGGGGCCGAATCGTACGCCATCGATCTGGATACCGGTTTCGACAGCAACGGCGAATACGGACCCGCGGTCGAAACCCGAGAGGGTGGCATCCAGAAGATCCAGGTCGAGTTCGACCGAGCCATAACCCTGTTAAATCCATCCGCGATTGATATTAGCGATGGGATCAACTCGTACAGCCCGGATTCCGTAACGTTGGAAAATGACGATTCGCTTCTGGTGATGACGTTCACCGGCGGTTTGCCCGGACAAAATTGCTACACCATCGATCTGAACGGTTCGGTTCCAACGGTAGATGATATCGATAACGACGGATGTTATGATGATTTTCTTCTTTGTCAGGTTCGCTCTCTCGTCGGAGATGTCAGCGGCGATGGGATCGTAAACCAGGACGATGAAGATCTCATGATGGAGCATTGGGGAGAGCCGACAGGAGAGGACACCGCGATGTTCGATCTCAATCGTGACGGCACGCTTACCCTTTCGGATCTCATGATTCTCAAAAACAATTTTGAAGCTCTGGTCTTCTGCGAAGAACTCCCGTCTCAGGACATGGTGGCGGATATCTCCGGCCCGGACGGTTATCCCGACGGAACCGTGAATTTATTTGATCTTATGGAATTGGCATCCCATTGGCTCGAGTAAAATGTTCCCAGGGGCAATCCCTGCAATCGGTGATGTGATGCGCTCTCACACTGAGCCCCAAGCGCCAGCGCGGGGGTTTCTTAACTTCCCCAAGCACAAGCGCGGGGGGTATAATCACCCGGTCGCTCGCGCTCCCGGCTCATTGGTTATTCACATATTGTACCGCTCGTTCTACAGCTTCTTCAGTAAACAAGTATCGTTTACTCCCACCTTCTGTCCAGACTTTTTCACCGCTAAAATTTTCCTTTTCCCGCAGACCGCGCGTAACATACGCTTTGAATTGCGTTATTACCTGCTCGGGATGCACTCCGTTAGCCTGGACTACAATATGAATGTGATTGCTGCGACAATTCAAGGCAAATAAATGATAACCTCGATGACGACAATCCCGACGAATAATCTCACCCACAAATTCTCGCTGTCGAGAATTCAATCGTACCGGCGCTTGTTTTAATTGCTTCGACTCGTATCGACGTAACGCTTCCGCCGGTTCGAGGTATGGCTCGCCATATTGGTTATGATCCCGATCCACCGCTCCCCGTCCGTCCCCATGCAGCCACGTACCATACGTCGTCCACGTCAGAAAATACGCCAATGGCGCCCCCATCTACCCATCTCCCTATGAATATTCACCATATATGTAATCTTCAACAAGGAGCCCCAAGCGCTAGCGCGGGGGTTTCTTCTTTCTTAACCAAATGTTACCGCGGGCATACCTACACAACAATATATACGAGAGCATCGTCTTTAAAATTTAAAACATAAAAATCCTCATACACACTCTGTTGAGCGACCTCCTTTTTAATCTTTGGTAGAATGCTTAACTTAATAGATATTCATATTTTCCAATCATCTTCCCATATATCAAGTGATATGGGTGCTATTACTCCATTAACTTTTGATGTTTTTTTACGTTCTTCGATATGAATTCCTAAAGATAAATAAATCAATGCCTCTCTTGTAAGATTCATGATCTTAAGAGTCTTAATGATAAATATATCTTTTATAATTCTGTATACTCTCCTTTGCGATCCTGTTGATAAATCTTCTATATCTAACATCTCATATTCAGTAATTGTTAAATATTTATGTTCCAGATGGTTTCGGATATTAACAAGATCTTGAGCCTCTGGTTCTATTGAATTCCTAAATTTAGGGCGATTTTCTGAAAAATCCTTTGCAAGCCAAAATAATCCTCTTAAAGGCCAATTTTCAAGATTCAAAAATTCATCACATAATCCGTTTTCTTTCTTTTGCTTCTTATACCAGATAGTTTTAAAGCTAATTTTTGTTTCTGGAACTCTTAACTTCAAATACTCATTTATGAAAAAAGCGATTTTATCAAATATTGAGTAACTGATCCGATACGCAATTTTTATTTTTTCCGTATATAATCCATAGCATGGATAATCCAAGGTATTATACATTTGTACGTCTTTGTCTGAATAATGTAAAATTTGTCTTTGTATGCTTTCGTAAAACAAGAATCTTGCAGAAACATATTCTTGCTTGAGTTGATTATAAAAACCAAAAAACACCGGTGGGTAAGTTGACATTTCCTCTTTAAATGTAAGTATTGAAGGACACGTCATAACGTCTCGAGCAGCAATATTAAAGAGACCCAAATCATTAAGTGGGTTAAGGTACAGCTTATTGTTTAAACAGTATCTGCGATACTCTCTTTCATTTTCACTATTTCCTAAAGAGTAATCGTTCATTTCAAAAGATTCTTCAATAAATTCCTTTCCAACCTGTGATTCAACTTTATTCATAGCCTGCTCAAAAGTCTTTTTTGCTCCTTGATGTATTTCATGTGTTTCAAGGCCTTGTCTAAGAAATTCATAAGCATATTTCAAGAATAATCGCGTATGTCCCTCATCATACATTGTTTGCGCGTATGAAATTAATCCATATCCTTTATTTGCTAATGCCATTCCAAAAGTTGGGGCGCATTTCAAGGTCTTATCCCAATAGTTCACTGCTTCCACGAAACGTCCAACATGACTTAAAGTATTTGCTAAATTCGTATTTGCTTGGCAGAAATAAGGACTATCTTTTTCCGACTTTATATATTGACTGTACTTTCCAAAAAAATTGACATTGGTTTATCTCTTTAACAACTGATACTGT
>CAZNQT010000436.1:0-4731 GCA_964574885.1 uncultured Pirellulales bacterium | reverse complement strand
GAGTACCACGGCCCCAAAGCGCATATTGGCTTTGCTCCTCGGGTTACCCCTGATGATTTTCGCGCCGCCTTCACCGCCGCCCAAGGCTGGGGAACGTTCTCCCAAAAACGAAACGCCGACTCGCAGATCAATGAGATAAACATCCGTTGGGGGAAACTCAATATTCATACCCTGGCATTAACCATACCGGAAAACCGAAATGCCCCAGTAGTAACCGTGCAACTGGCAGGAAAGACTCTCAAGGTGAAGCATACTATAAAAGAAGGACGTGTACTTATCGAATTTCCTGATAAACAACCCATCCGTGAGAACCAGACCTTACAGGTTCGCATTCAAGCGGGGGGATAAAAAGCAATTTCATTCGGTAGTAACGGTATGGATTAAAATGGAATTGATGGTGCCGGCGGTCCCCAGGGGCGGTCCCGCCACCAATACGATCTGATCCCCGATTTGAACCCATTGGTGTTCGAGAATCAATTTCTCGACCCTGCGAGTAAAATCGACGATGTCGTTTGGAATCGATTGATTCCGGCCAATCACCCCGTAATGCAGTGCCATCTGGCGGCTGATTCGTTCGTTGGATGTCAGCGCCAGAATCGGTACGTCAATCCGGGCTTTACTCAAAAACTGTGCCATCGAACCGGTCTGCGACCAGACGGCCACCAGTTTCGCTTCCGTATCATCGACAATTTGTGCGACGCTGCGGGCCACCGCCGCGGCGAAGATCAATTGATCCTGGGTTTTGATCTTGGGCCGAAGAGCGTTATTTTGATCGAGATAGGCTTCGGTGAAGTGGGCGATCTGGCGAATCGTCTTGATGGCTTGAATGGGGTATTGGCCCACCGCAGTTTCGCCGGAAAGCATGACCGCGTCGGCGTAATCCATAATCGCGTTGGCTACGTCATTCACTTCCGCACGCGTCGGCGTCGGATGTTCGATCATCGATTGCAGCATCTGCGTCGCTACCACGACCGGTTTGCCTACCTGACGGCCTAATGCGGTGATTCGTTTTTGGATCAATGGCACCTGGGCCAACTCCATCTCCACCCCCAGGTCGCCGCGCGCGACCAACACCGCGTCGCTCGCCTGTACGATGGCTTCCAGGTTTTCAATCGCCTCCGGTTTTTCGATCTTGGAGATCACCTTGATATCGGAGTCGGCATCCCGCAGGTATTTCTTCACCGCCAGGATTTCATCGGCCTGGCGAACGAAACTCAACGCGATATACTCCAACTGGTTTTCTATCGCCCAGTCGATACATTGCCAGTCGTAATCCGTGATGGAAGGAATGCTCACCCGCGTATCGGGCAGGTTGATCCCTTTGTGACTGCGGATCGGACCGCCGTAGAGTACCTTGCAGGTGACGGTATCCGCTTCTTTTTGTACCGCTTTGAGTTCGATCTGCCGTTCGTCTATTAATATGCGCTGCCTCACCTGCACGTCGTGTACGAAATGTTCGTAGTTGGTGCCGAATCGATGGGCCGTCCCCGCTTCTTCGCCGCTATAAATTACCACGTCCTCTTCGTTATGTACCTCCTGTCCGTCCGGTTCGATGCGGCTCGTACGTATCTTCGGACCGCAGACATCGCCCACCACGGCGGCGATATGACGGTGGTGCGAGCGTACCGAATTGATATGATGCAGCAACTGAGAGTGGCTTTCGAAGGTCCCGTGGGAAAAATTCAAACGAAACACATCCACGCCATGATCCATCAAGGCCTGGATCGCCTCCTCTTTTTCGGTGGCCGGACCCAACGTGGCGATTATTTTCGTCTTTATCATCCCATCGGCTCCTTATCCCTGCAAAACTTGATTGCTTAGGAATTTGTATTTATGATCATCCATGAAAGTGTGCCACGGCCATCCTGGCCGGACCTTCGTTATTTGCCCATGATGAAATCGGAACGGCCGTGGCACTCTCGCCGTTCGCAAAGATTCCTTTCATCCTGCTGGAAGCCCCAAGGCGATAAACGCATTTTCCGATTCGGGCATACGTTCGGGTAGATGTCTATAGCCATTTTGTTGCACTTCAAAGTTGAATCTCCGTATCTATAAGAGAGGCAGTCTTATTTGTCAATAAAAACCTGGATACGGTGGAAGGATGGCTTCTCAATGTCTTAACTCTTGGAGGGGCTCAAGACCTTATGAAGCGGCGTTCTCAACCTGGCGGCGCCGACCAGATGACTGTTGCCGGTCAAAGCGGCCGTCGTGATCAGTTTCGCTCCTTTGGCCTCTATTTGCCGCAGCGCCAGTTTGGCTTCGCGGGGGTCGCAGCCGTTGACCGCGTCGGACACCACCAACACCTTTTTGCGACGATACAGCAAACCCAGGACCGTAGCTTTGACCGCCTTTTCCAGACCCATCCCAAATACGATAAATTCATCACGTTTCAAATTGGTTAACAAACGATCCGTTCGGGGATGGGTGAAGGGGTCTTCCGTGCGTTTTTCGAAAATGATTTGTTGATAATCGTTTAAAAGATCGCGTGGTAAATCCAGTCGGTTTTCCGGTCCAAAACGGATATGATTGGTAAGGATCGTATAATGAATTTTTCTCTGACCGGCTGTCCCTTCGATGCATTCGGTCGGACTGCCTGCCGGCGTAACGCTGTTTTCCAGTCCCGGACGAGACAGGGCCGTTGAGATCACCGGGATGTGTCGCACGCGCGCCCAGGCGATCAAACGCCGGATCCGACCCAGAATCGCACTGCGATCCTGATCCGTATGATTCAACAGGTCGTATTGGGTATCGATGTCAATTAATACCCGCCGGATTCTTCTCGGCAACAACCGCGCCATTGGTTCCACCTCTTTTTCGGGCTACCTCAACAAACAGACCCTTTTCCCCACAACACATCGACCATTGCTGTTTGTGGATTTAGTACTTTGGGGTATGGTTTTTTCTCATCTCTCTCCTTAACGCTTGTAGTTCCAAAGGCTTATTATATGATAGGAACCTGGATGCCTCCAAGGCAAGTGGGAGAAACGGATTTGTCGCTGACCGATGAAAATATTGCCCTGGATTTAGATAACTGTAGCCGCCCCCTAGACTTAGAGCGGTTGTTTTCCCGGACCGCGCCCCTTCATATCGAGATCGGTTCCGGCAAAGGCGCCTTCCTCTTGAACCAGGCCCGGCAGCATCCGGAATGTAATTTTCTGGGGATCGAATGGGCCCGTAAATACTACCTCTACAGTGTGGACCGCATGCGCCGATGGCAGATAACCAACGTCCGTATAATCCGCGCCGACGCCCGCGAGTTTATTGCCGCCTATTTTCCCGACGAGTGCATTGCCGCGTTTCATATCTATTTCCCCGATCCCTGGCCTAAAAAGCGACATCACAAACGACGTTTCTTTCAACCTGCAGTCCTCAAGCAGGTGATTCGTTGTTTGATCCCTGATGGCCAACTCCGCACCGCCACGGACCATGCCGAGTATTTTGAGATTATTTCGGATCTGCTGCGAAACCATTCCGAGATCGCTCGCCATTTCGAGCCGATCGAGTTTTTCCCCGCCGATGCCGCTGAACCCGGCGAATGGGTTGGCTCCAACTTCGAACGAAAGTATCTCAAAGAAGGACGGAATATCTATACCCTCGCCCTCCGCAAAATCCAATCTTAATTAAGCCCCCGTTGTTTTTCTTCTCACAACCCACAACTCACAACTCACAACTATATTACCAGCATCGCGTCCCCATAACTATAAAACCGATATTCTTCCCGAATTGCTTCCTCATACGCTTGTAACACTCGCTCCGTTCCCCCGAACGCACATACCAACGCCAGCAACGTCGTTCGCGGCAGATGAAAATTCGTCAACAGGCCCTCGACGATCTGAAATTCGTATCCCGGCGTGATCAGTAAATCCGTCCAACCACTACCCGCTTTAACCTTTCCATCTATGGCCAGCGTTTCCAGCGTCCGTACCGACGTCGTTCCCACCGCGATCACACGATGGCCCTGTGCCCGCGTATCATTAATAATTCTCGCCGTGTCCTCTCCCACCCGATACTCTTCCTTGTGCATCGGATGTGCTTCGATATCTTTCGATTCCACCGGCCCAAATGTCCCCAGCCCCACGTGCAATGTCACCCGTGCAATCCGAACTCCCTTCGTCTCTATCTTCTCCAATATCTCCGGATCGAAATGCAGCCCTGCTGTCGGCGCCGCCACCGAGCCCGGCGGATCGGCATACACCGTCTGATAACGCTCCCGATCCGACGCCTCCTCCCTCGTATCCGTCCGTTTAATGTACGGAGGCAAGGGGGTAATTCCATATCGATCTAAAATCGAATAGGTTTTTGCTTCCGTTTCCGGCCTTAACAACCACACTCCTCGTTCCTGCCTCGCCACCACTCGCAGCCCGATTTCCGCTTCGGAGCCCGCCTCTTTTACCGACGAATACAGCATCAGTATCTCGCCCTCCCGCAAGCGCGAGGCATTCTTCAGCATCACCTGCCAAGCCCCCCCCTCCATTGACCGCAAGAACAATCCCTCAATCTTTCCTCCCGTCTGACGACGCGCAAAAAACCGTGCCGGTATCACCTTGCTGTCATTGATCACCAGACAATCCCCGGCCTTTAGATACTCAGGTAGGGCCTCGAATTTCCGATGGCAAATTTCCTCCCGTCTGCGATCCAGCACCAGCAGCCGTGACTGGGTCCGTTCCGTCAAACCCTTCTGGGCGATCAACCGTTCCGGCAGGGCATAATCCAGCGTACTAACCTTCATAC
>CAZNQT010000435.1:0-4741 GCA_964574885.1 uncultured Pirellulales bacterium | reverse complement strand
GGATAGGCTAATCTCTCGTTTTAATTTCCATCCCATTGAGCGCTCTGGCCTTTAGCCAGGTTCAGGTCCCGTGTGACGTCACCGTAGCGAAGACGACAGATTCCTCCGGCAAACGAACGCACGCTTACGTTGACGAGCTTACCCTCCTTCCATTGGATGTCCAACTCAAACCCGCCGCGGGCTCTAAGCCCTTTGACGAATCCGTTCGGCCAGGCTTTGGGCAAAGACGGCAACAATTCAATCTCACCGGCACAGCTTTGCATAAGCATCTCGGCGATACCGGAGGTTCCCCCGAAATTACCATCGATCTGGAACGGCGGATGGGCATCGAACATATTCGGGTAGGTTCGCTCGGGGCGTAATAGCATGGTGAGAATCTTGTAGGCGTGTTCGCCGTCGTGGAGGCGTGCCCAGAGGTTCAGGCGCCAACCGATGCCCCAGCCAGTGGCTTCATCGCCGCGAATCTCCAGGCTCTTGCGTGCCGCCGCCGCCAGATCGGGGGTGGTCCGCACGTGAATCTGATCGCTCGGATACAAACCGTACAGGTGCGAGACGTGACGGTGATGCCTCTCCGGCGCCTGCATGTCCCAATCCTCCAGCCATTCCTGGAGTTGGCCGGCACAGCCGACCTGGTTCGGCGCCAGGCGGTCACGAGTGGCAGCCGCTTGTTTGCGGAAATCCTCATCGACGCCCAGAATTTCCGCCGCACGAATGCAGTTGGTGAACAAGTCGCGCAGGATCTGCATGTCCATGGTGGGGCCGGCGCAGATGCTCGTACCGAAGGGATGGCTGTTTTCGGGCGACAATGATGGACACGTTACCAGCCATTTGTGCTTGGGCTCTTCAACCAGAGTGTCGAAGAAGAACTGCGCGGCTCCCTTCATAGCCGGATAGACACTGGCCAGGTATTCTTTATCACGGGAATAATCGTAATGATCCCACAGGTGCAGGCACAACCACGCGCCCCCCATCGGCCACATGCCCCATTGGGGACCGTCGATGGGAGCGGTGGCTCGCCAGAGATCGGTATTGTGATGCGTAACCCAGCCTCCGGCGTCATAGCAGGTTTTGGCCGTTCGCGCGCCGGTCTCGGTCAGATCCATCACCATCGCCGTGAGCGGTTCGACGCAATCGCCCAGGTTGGTTGGCTCAGCCGGCCAATAGTTCATCTCCGTATTGATGTTGATCGTGTACTTGCTTTGCCAGGGTGGATTCATGCTTTCGTTCCATATACCCTGGAGATTCGCCGGCTGACAATCCGGCCGCGAACTGCAGATCAATAAATACCGACCGAACTGGAAATAGAGCGCCGCCAGTTGGGGATCGTTCTCTTTATTGGAATTGCGGATTCGCTCGTCCGTGGGGTGATTGGCGGCAGTCGTCGTGCCGAGGTCCAGCGTAACTCGCCGAAATAACTTCTGATGGGTGGCCACATGATCCTTGAGCAGCGCGTCGAAGGACTTCGCGACGGCCTTGGCGATGGTCTCTTTGACCAATGCCCCGGGATCGCCGCTCACGTCCTTGTAGCTCTTGTAGCTGGTCGCCGCCGCGATCAACAGCAACGCCGAATCTGCTTCGGTGACGTTGATTTGACCATCGCCGGTTTCGATCCGCCCACCTGAAGCGATAACGGCCACCCGGACCTGAAATTTGAGGGCGCCGGCAATGCCGCGAGAACTCCTATTGACGCCTTGCATCACTAATGTATGAGGTGACTCGACCGTCACCGACGCCTTCTGTTGCGTCCGCATACCCGCCGTGAACGTGATTTTGCCAGGATGGTCGGCTTTCAGGCGAATCACGATGACCTGATCTACGGGACTGGAGAAGATTTCTCGCGTGTAACGCACACCCTCGATCGTATAGGCAACAGCGGCCACCGCCTTGTCCAGGTTCAGTTCCCGGCGGTAATCCGCTGCGCCATCGGTATCGGGAAATACCAGGGTCAGATCCCCCACGCATTGATAGGGCATTTGGGCCAGGGGCCTGGCCATCATTTGCCGACTGATCAAATCGCTCGCCTGGCGGTACTGGCCAGCGAAGATCAATTCACGCACCTTCGGCAAGGCCTCAAGCGCATTGGGATTGGCCGGGTCGTAGGGCCCGCCAGCCCAGAGCGTATCCTCATTTAATTGGATCCGCTCTTGCGCAATGCCGCCGAACACCATCGCCCCGAGCCGCCCATTGCCCACCGCCAGAGCCTCGGTCCACTGCCTGGCCGGTTGGCGGTACCATAGACTCAGCGGCTCCGCCGGCGGCTGCGCAACTGCCAAACTGCTGAATACGAGGGAAATTAAAACCAGTAACATAAGGTGTTTACAGATCATGACAGGAACCTCCTAGAGTTTGAATACTTATTTGCCTCTAAAAACAAGGATATAGCATGATTTAACGAATCACATTATAATATTATAAATAAATTTTCAAGCATTGTAGCAATATTAAACCGGTAGAAACAGCGTAGTGAGATATGAAAAATGGGAAATTAATGCTTGTCAGTTTTTAGTTTTTTATCTCACTTATGACACTCCGAAGCGGTGTTTATATAGGATGATAGCTTTTAAGACGGTAACAAAATCTAGGAGGTTATCCCATGAATTATCACAGGCTTACAGTAATTGTGTTAGCGGTAGTAATGACAGGTGTAATCTGTTTCGCTCAAACAGACCAGCCTGCGGTAAAGGATGATTTCAAGCCTTCGACGTTGAACCAGCCGGGTAAGCAGTATCCGCAGGTCAATTCCCAAAGCTACGCGCGATTCCGCATCGAGGCGCCCCAGGCCCAGAGAGAGTCAAGGTGAGCCTGGGCGGTCGGGAACGAGGCGGTTTCTCCCTCGACAAAGGCGAGGACGGCGTCTGGACGGGCGTCACCCAGAAGCCGTTGGACGAAGGCTTTCACTACTACCATCTCACGATCGATGGGGGGACATTTAACGATCCCGGCGCCCTGAACTTCTATGGTTCGACTCGGTGGGAAAGCGGCATCGAAATCCCCGCTCACGACCGGGACTTCTACGCCCTCAAGAACGTTCCCCACGGCCAAGTGCAGCAGATTCTCTTTCCTTCAAAGAGCACCAACACCTCGCGCCGCGCTTTTGTGTACACACCGCCGGACTATGGCAAGGACCTGACCAAACGATATCCGGTTCTGTATCTGCAGCACGGCTGGGGCGAGGATGAAACGGCCTGGAGCAACCAGGGCCACGCCAACCTGATCATGGACAACCTGATTGCCGAAGGCAAGATCAAGCCCTTCCTTATCGTGATGACCTACGGTATGACGAACGAAATCCGGTTCGGCGGCCTTAGAAATTTCGATATCGGTCCCTTCGAGACCGTTCTCGTCAATGAGCTTATCCCCTACGTCGATGCCAACTTCCGAACGCTGGCCGATCAACCGCATCGCGCCATGGCCGGCCTGTCCATGGGCGGCATGGAAACCAAAACGATCACCCTGAAGAATCTCGATACGTTTTCCCACATCGGCCTCTTCAGCGGCGGGACCATCTCCCTGGATGATGTCAACAACACGCCCGGTTTCAAGGAAAAGGTTAAGCTGGTATTTGTCAGCTACGGCAGTCGCGAACTCGGCGGCAGACGCAGATTCGGCGGCGATCCCAAGGAGAACGCCGACGCGTTGAAACAAGCCGGCATCCACAGTGTTTTCTACGTCTCTCCGGATACGGCCCACGAGTTCCTGTCCTGGCGGCGCAGCCTGCACGAGTTTGCGCCACTGCTGTTCCAGGATTCCGATTCCTCCACCACGTCCAAGGCGCCTGATGTAACCGCCCCGCCGGCACCCGCACGCGGCGACTCGCCCACCCCGAGTGCTCGCAGAGGTGGTGGTCGAGGTCGTTTCGGGGGACCGATCGAACTGGGCCTGGATGACAAACCCGCCTTCGACGATCCACCCGCCGGATTCAGAACCCGACGGGAAAACGTTCCGCACGGCGAGGTGAAGGCGGTTCAGTATGATTCCAAGACACTCGAAGCGCGTCGGCAGATGCGCGTTTATACGCCGCCCGGCTATTCGACAGACAACAAATACCCAGTGCTTTATCTCTTGCACGGCATCAGCGGTGATGACCTCGAATGGATACGAGCCTGTAACGCCGAAACCGTCATCGACAACCTGCTGGCCGACGGCAAGATTCAGCCGATGATCGTTGTGTTCCCCAACGGCAATGCATATGTAACGGTTGACGGAGGGGGCGGCAACCCCAGGCCGGGTATGGGCGGCGGTCGTCGCGGCGGATTCGGCGGGTGGGGAAAGCCTTTCGAGAACGACTTGATTAAAGACATCATTCCCTACATCGAATCTCACTATTCGGTATATGCCGACCGCGAGCATCGAGCCCTGGCGGGTTTGTCGATGGGGGGCGGCCAGTCCCTGAACATCGGCATGTATAACATTGACGCCTTTGCCTATGTTGGTGGATTCTCATCAGCGCCGAATACAAATCAATTTGGCGGCATGTACAACGATATCGAATTCATGCCCGATCCAGCGGCCGCCAAGGATAAGTTGAAGCTCCTGTGGCTGGCCTGCGGTAACAAGGATGGATTGATCCGGGTCAGCCAGGGCGTCCACAAATACCTCAAGGAAAACAACGTACCACACATCTGGCACGTAGATTCCCACGGCCACGACCCAACGGAATGGGCCAACAACCTGTACCTCTTCGCCCAGCGTATATTTATCCCTTCACCGAGCGTTGCATCCAAGCTGGCGATCCGAGTGG
>CAZNQT010000434.1:0-4750 GCA_964574885.1 uncultured Pirellulales bacterium | reverse complement strand
TTGCCGCATGAAAACGACACATAAAAAACAACAAAAGGAAGGATAGTAGTACAAAATTTTTATGCAGGACAAGTTTTCACGAATGTTCACGAATTAATGGCCACAAAATGCTCTAAAGGATTAAAATAATTTCTCATGCCAAGGCGCTAAGGGATTTTTGTCAGACGGCCCTAATTCAGCTTTACAGAGAGGAGAAATGTTGAACGGTGGGAATTCGAGTGTCTGTTTGATAAAGTAGCGGCGAGTGCAATTCGAGGTTCAAAGTTCCTGGTTCAAGGTTTCAGTTTATTTCAAGCTGTAGGATATAGGCTAGAAATTTCAGATTGAAAGTTGATGATTTACAGAAACACAAGGGGTGCGAGGTACAGGTTATCATAAAATTCATTTAAGGTTCCCCAGGCAGCGTTAGAAAACTTATTTGATGACCATAACGGCCGTAATGGCTAAAACGCATTGCGCAGAGATTTTTCCAAGCTTTCCATAGCGACCAAAACTGGGATGTTGAAATATCATCGGTAAATAAACCACAAAATGAAAGGATTGCATCAAAATTTTCAAAGATTAATTCAGTTTGATCTATAAAGTCATCTCTATTCATACTAACCCAAGAAGGATAAATTTTAAGACTTATTTTCCCCGGATCGTTTATCTGTAAGAGAATGTTTTGGTTTTTAGAATCGCGAATGTAACGGGAAAATTCAAGTAAAGACATTAGAAAATTTCCTATTAAAAGACAACGATTGAATTGAATTGTATCTTTAAAAAAGTCATGTAGATTCAAACTTATCTCGTAATAATTTAATAAATACGAATATGGTTTATCTTTTCGACTATTATAAGGCACATAAGGCCAATTTATTCCGAATACTTCAATCCAAGGAATTTCTTTTTTCGGCCAATTAGGGCCTGGTCGTAACTCGAACAATGCCCAATGTTTGATGAAATCGATCTGTTGACTTCTAGACGCAAAGGCTATTCCTATAGATCCAGCAGTGGATAATAACGTGAAGCTGATATCACAAAGAAGGGTAAGGCCACCTTGCAATTCATGCTTTGGACGTGTAAGTCGTCGTAATATTTGTAAAGACGATTTCCAGAAATCCACGTTCCCTTTTTCAATAGAACAATATATTGGTATGAATCCAGGCATACATAAATTTAACGCATCAGTAAATGCATCTTGCCAAGCATTTTGATCTTGAGATTTTGCAGATATTTCGGCAGATACTTTTGACTCCCATTGTTTTTTCCATTTAACAAGAGAATCAGGGATATGATCCGATGTTTCTTCGATGATAGAAAGCCAACCCTGTTTATCTTGATTTTGGATAAGAGTAAGGCATTTTTCTCGGATGGTAGGTTCCTGTGGCGAAGATATTGGCTGAGAAGAAAGAATATTACGAATAGCGCTATTCAGTTTGGAGAAAAGAGCTTTTTTCTGGGCTTCTTTTTCTTCCGAATTAGCTCCTGGTTGAAGTTCATAATGTTCTATACGACGTTGTTTTAAGTCAAAAGGAAGAGATGAAATCGGTCCATGGGCAACATTTTGTACAAGAATGACTCTATCCCATCCCAGTGATTTCAAGGCATAACCAAGCTCGATTAAAACGTTCGGATTTGGAAATGAGCGTGATTTATTTTTATGGATTATTGACACATCACATACAACCATTGCAGCTTCATCGATCTTGGAAAAGATGGTTGCGGCAATATCGGGAGAACCTGGAACTCCTGAGGTATCACGATCTATCACAGGTTCCACTATGATCGATTCATCTGATCGCAAATCCTTTGCAATTTTTTCAAGTACTTTATGTATAAATCCACGGTTTGTTTTATTCGGAAGATCAGATTGCCAAGAGTAAAATATCTTTGCAATATCCATATTTAGTTATAACTCCGTTGTATGCCTAATAAACAATACCGCATGGGATAAGAACCCATCCTACCAATTGAATACCCGATTTATAATTACACGAGGCGAACCCGCCCCGAGATGAAGTTCATAATACATAGGGGTTGGGGGATGTCAAGAGGGGAAAGGAGGAAGGGAGAAGAAGTGGATAGTTGTGAGTTGTGGGTTGTGAGAAAGAAGTTGACGGTTTTCCAAAGCCATTGACTTACAAAGGAGGCAAAATCACATAAATTTACAGTGCCCTCTTGATTCACATCGAAATGATTTCTATCTATACCTGCTTCTCGAACGGCCTTCACATCTGTCAGGAAGGTAGCAACGAGAGTTATTTGACGGTCACGATTCAAAAGGCGATTGCTGAGCAGTAGCGGTTGGAGTATAATTATCACTGTTCGTACAGCAGCCTGGGCTAGAGGACCCGGGCGGAATTCGCGTCGGCGAGCGTTGCCTTCGCATCGCTTACGGCTGCGTTCCGGCATTGCATGGCGGAAGAGGCGGAGGACTCTTCAGTCATAGCTGGTACATAACCTGGGGTCAGACCATGGCCCACGAAAGGAACGGACTATGTCAAGAATCCCCAACCTGGCGCTTGTGCTTTGCCTGTTCGTTTCGGTAACTGCCTGGGCCTTGGAGGATGCTGAGATTCCGACCGATGCATACCAGGATGCCGTTATGGCAAACGCCGAAGAAGTACAGGCAACGCTCAGGTGGGCCGGCATTTCGTTCACGGGACAATGGCCGGCAGTAGGTGAGTCGGCGGTGCGCGTCGAACTGAGACGACAGGATCACAGCGTGCTGCGGTTTGGCCAGTCCAGCATCGAAACCCCCATCAAGATCGGCCAACAGGAGTTCGCTCACGGCCTAGGCACTCATGCCAACAGCGAAATCGTGCTGTACATGCCCGACGGCGCCCAGGCGTTCGAGGCCTTTGCCGGTATCGACAACAACTTTGACACCGGCGGTAAACGGGGTTCCGCCCGGTTCAGTGTCGAAGTCGCCGGTCGTAGTGCGATCCAGACGCCTGTGCTCAAGGGTGGCGAAGCGCCCTTTAAGATCCACCTCGATCTCCCGAAGGGAACGCGGGAAATCGTGCTCATGGTAGAAACGACGCCGGATGGCCCGGGCTGGGATCAGGCCGACTGGGCCGACGCGAAGATCATCATGGCCGACGGCCGTCGAATCTGGGCCGATGAGGATCGCCCATCGTTTCTGACGGCCGCGACACCGTTTTCATTCGTCTATAACGATATACCGTCCGCCAACTTGCTGAAGAACTGGACTCGTTCGGTCGAGACGAAGGAAGAACCGGGTCGTATAGTCCACACGGTCCACTGGACGGATCCCAAGACCGGCTTGCGAATTACGGCCCTGGTCAGGGTGTACAAGCGTTATGCTGCCGTCGAGTGGCTGTTATATTTCGAGAACACAGGGACACGGGATACGCCGATAATCGAAAACATCCAGACGCTCGATGTCCAACTGCGCACGGGATACTACCGCAAACCCGCCATCCTGCACAGACTCACCGGCGATGTGTGCGGCGAGAGATCGTTCCTGCCCTTGGAGACGATACTGGAAGTCGATAAACCGGTCGCGTTCGCCCCGACCGGCGGCCGTCCCTCGAACGGGGCGTTCCCCTTCTTCGACCTCCGCTACGGCGAGGAAGGACTCATCACCGCCATCGGCTGGTCGGGTCAATGGGCCGCACGACTGAACCGCGGAAGCAGGGGCCCCACGCGATTGCAGGCGGGAATGGAAAGAACGCACTTTAAGCTGCATCCCGGGGAGAAGGTCCGCAGTCCCCGCGTTCTGGTGATGCCCTGGAGGGGGGACAGCTTGGCGGTTCACAATCGTTTCCGTCGCCTGCTACTTTTCGAATATGCGCCCAGGCTCAGCGGACGTCCGTTACGGCTGCCAGTTGCCTCACAGTGTTTCGACCGTTACAGTTGGACCCGGCCGCATTGGGCTACGGAAGCCGGCCAACTTCGTGCGGTACGTGCGACGTGCGACTTGGGCTGCGACACGCATTGGTTAGACGCCGCGTGGTTCGAAGGTGGATTCCCGAACGGCGTCGGCAACTGGTTTTGCAAACCGAAGAGCTTTCCAAACGGCCTCAAACCGGTCAGTGACGCCTGTCATGACCTGGAACTGAAATTCCTGATCTGGTTCGAACCGGAGCGTGTGGCTCCGGCCACGCAAATTGCACGCGAGCACCCGGAGTTCGTATTCGCTGGCGCCAAAAGCGGCTTGTTCAAACTGAACGATCCCACCGCACGACGTTGGCTGACGAACCTGCTGTCCAACCGCATCAGTGAGTTTGGCATAGACGTCTATCGCAATGACTTCAACATCGATCCGCTCGATTTCTGGCGTAGCGCCGACCTGCCCGACCGAGAGGGCATCACCGAGATCCGTTATGTCGAAGGCCACTATACTCTGTGGGACGAATTGCGTGCCCGCCATCCCGGCTTATGGATTGATAACTGTGCCAGCGGCGGCCGTCGCATTGACCTCGAAAGCCTCACACGCTCCGTCACCCTGTGGCGCAGCGACACCTGTTGTTCGCCCGGTCACGCCGATTGGGAACAGACGCAGACCCTCGGTCTGAGCCAGTACGTACCGCTGTTTACCGCGTGCGCTTGGGAGCCCAAGGCCTACGTTCTGCGAAGCGCCGCCACCGGCGGTTCGATCGTCCAATTTGACTACTTGAACGACAAGTTTTCGATGGCCGAGGCCCAGGCGGCGCTCACCGAGATCAAGGAAAACCAGAAGTTCTGGTACGGCGACTTCTACCCTCTCACGCCCCACAGCCTGGCGGAGGACGTCTGGATTGCG
>CAZNQT010000433.1:0-4756 GCA_964574885.1 uncultured Pirellulales bacterium | reverse complement strand
CCCCCCCCCCCGCCCGCGGACGTGCATGGCCTGGAGGATTTCTTCGATGCGGCGGATCTGGCCGATCAGCTCCTCCGGCATAGGCGGTCGATTGGCCTTGTATTCCGGGTACATCTGATGCCGGAACGTCGGAGCCGCCGAATCCATCGTCATTACCAGCATATCGGGCTGCTGCTCCTTAAGCAGCTTGAGCAGCATGGTCGTAAAGATGAAAACGGCCTTGGTCGGCTCGCCGTTGGGAGCGGTCAGCGCCTGCTGCATAGGGGCGTAAAAGGCGGCATAAATCTGGGCGTGTCCGTCAATAATGTATAACTTCTGGGCCATCCCCGGCCTCAAATGGAAAGAAAGATGAGGTTATTTTAATTTCATATCATTCGCAACGTTTTATCTATACTATAGTTATAGCCATTACCGGTCAAGTTGTTTTTACGAGGATTTTTTCCTGTAAAAATAGAGTGACCCCAGGCTATAATTCCTAGTAAGTCTGTGGCATAAAATTCAGGGAAAGGAATTCAGGTTATGTTTGTAAAGCAAATTTTGCAATCCAAGGGGAATGAGGTCTGGACGATCGGCAAAGAGGCACTGGTGTTTGAGGCGCTGCAAATGTTGGCGGATAAGGGGATTGGGGCCTTACTGGTGGTGGAGCAGGGCAAGCCCGTGGGCATTTTTTCCGAACGCGACTACGCCCGGAGGGTGTTTCTGCTGGGCAAATCGTCTAAAGAGACGCGAGTGGAAGAGGTCATGCATGAGAAGGTGATGTACGTTCGACCGGATCAGACCCTGGAAGAATGTATGGCCCTGATGACCCTCAAACATATACGGCATTTACCAGTACTGGAGGCCAACAAGTTAATCGGCTTGATATCCATCGGCGACGTCGTCAAGGCCATGATCGATGAAAAAGAATATATGATCGAGCAACTGGTCAAATACGTACAAGCCGGTTGGTAGAGGCAAATATCGCAGATCAGCAGGTCGTTTGCTGCGTACAAATCTTTGAGATCAATCGAATTCGTCTAATTCGGTTTTCCGTTCGAATTTTTTGGCGTAGGCCATGTAATAAATCATCGGTACGACAACGATGGTAAAGAGAGTGCAGACGAGCAGACCGAAGATCAACGCCCAGGCCAGCCCGGAAAAAATGGGATCGAGCGTAATGGGCCAGGCGGCCAGCATCGCCGTCAGCGAGGTGAGAATGATCGGCGTGGTTCGCAGCGCTCCCGCTTCGATCAACGATTGTACAATCGGTTTGCCTTCTTTCTTTCTCGCTTCGACGAATTCGATCAACAGGATGGAATTACGCGTAGCGATTCCGGAAAGGGCGATCATGCCGATCATCGCGGTCGCGGTAAAGTAAATCGGATTGGAGTACCCTGAGATTGTTTCGCCGGAGATGAGATTCAGCAGCCAGAATCCCGGTAGGATCCCAATGATGGACAGCGGCAGGGCCACCAGTTGGATGGCCGGTAAGAGGTAACTCTGCGTCTGATATAGAAGCAGGATGTAAATGCCAATAATTGCCACGGCAAAGGCCGCTCCCAGATCACGGAACGCCCGCAGGGTAATATCCCATTCGCCTTCACCGGCCCAATCGATGCGAAAATCCTTCAGGGTAGAATCTTTTTTTACCTTACCGCTGAGTTCCAGCACTGCTTCCGGCGGCGGTGTGCCGGCGGTTTCTCCGAACACATAGACTACCGGTTGCAGGTTTTTATGGTAGATCGGTTGATCGATGGTTTCCTCGACAAATCGACCCAATTCACTCAGATATACCATATTCCCGGAGCGCCCGCGAACGGCAAACTGTTCCAGATAGGCCTGCCGATTACGCTGTTCTCTGGGCAGTTGCAATCGAATCCGCACCGGCTGAACCTGATCCGGCAGTCGCAGCGAACCGGCGGTTTCGCCGAGTACGGCCCCGCCTAATAGTACGGCAATTTCCTGGGCGGAAATACCATCCAGCGCCGCTTTGGTTCGGTCCACTTCAAAGGTTATTTTCCGCTGGTCCGCTACGGTGATATCATCCACATCGACGACGTCCGGCATCTTTTCCATGTACGCCCGGATGGTGTGCGAGGCGGCGATTAACTCGTCATACGACTGGTCCAGGTTCCCGTACACCTCCGCTACGACGGTCGAGATCACCGGCGGACCCGGCGGGCTTTCGACGATCTTGATATTAGCCCCATAGGTACGGGCAATTTTCTGCAGGTCGTTCCGCAGCCGCAGGCCGATAGCGTGACTTTGTTGCTTACGGTGTTTCTTTTCCAGCAAATTAAAACGTACATCCGCGACATTGTCGCCATGTCGCAGGTAATAGTGCCGGATTAGACCGTTAAAATCGACCGGACTGCTGGTTCCGACGCAACTGGCAACATCGGTTACCTCCGGGACGCGGACCAAATAATCGGCCAGGGCCTGGGCGGCAGCTTCCGTTTCTTCCAGGGGAGTCCCTTCCGGCATATCGATCACGACCTGGAGTTCGTTTTTGTTATCCAGGGGCAGCATCTTTAAGGGGACGCGTTTTGAGAGCACCAACCAGCCGCAAAGTGCCATCATTAACAATAAACCCAGCAGAATCAGGTAACGCACCAGCCGATGGCGTAAAACCGGCTGCATAATTGCATTGTATATTATATAAAGCCGGCTTTCTTCCAGAACAAATCCTTTATTGTCACCCTGATGTCCTCCACGTTTGAGGATGTGGTAAGCCAGCCAGGGTGTAATGGTAAACGCTACCAACAGGCTCATAAGCATTGCCACCGGTACGTTTACTGCCATGGGCGCCATGTAGGGGCCCATCATGCCCGTGATGAATGACAGCGGCAGAAACGACACGATGACGGCAAAGGTGGCCACAATGATTGGCGGCCTTACTTCGTTGACCGCAGTCAGGACGGCCTGGAACGGCTTCTGCGTACGCATAGCGAAATGCCGATGAATATTTTCCACGTCCACAATCGGATCGTCCACCACCAATCCCAGCGACAGAATCAGTGCAAAGAGCGTTACGCGGTTGATGGTGTAGCCGAAAAGAAAATTAATCAGCAGGGTAAAGCTGAAACAAACCGGGATCGCAATCGCGATAATAATCGCCTCACGCCAGCCGAGGGTATAGGCCAGTACCGCAATAACGATCAGGATCGCCACCACGAGCGCCTCGACCAGTTCATTAACCTTATCGTTGGCGGTTTTACCGAAATCTCGGGTAACGCGTAGATGTACGCCGTCCGGGAGATACTGCTTGGCAAAGGATTCCGCTTCGGCCTGCACGTCCCGCGAGACCCAGACGGCATTAGTGCCTTTGCGTTTGGCGACGGCCACGATGACTGCCGGATAATCCTGATACCGGGAAATACCCTGGGGCAGGACGGTGGTATGACCGGCCGGATCGCCTTCGGTAAAGGCGGCCGGTCCAAAGGCAAATCGCGTGTAGGTTTCCGACTCGCCCGGTCCGTCGGCAATTTCCGCCACCTCGTGGAGATACACCGGACGCATTTCATGTACCCCTACAACCAGGTTTTTAACCTCCTCGGCCGAGGTGAGGTATCGTCCGGCCTGAAATTTAATCGTCTGGTTCTCCCGTACCATTTCACCGGCGGGAAAGGAAACGTTTGCCGCCTGCAGGGCTCTGGTGATGTCCTGTAGGGTGATGCGGCGTCCGGCCATACGCTGAGGCGACAGGTGAATCGAAATCTGGCGTGGGCGACCGCCGACGATATACGTTCTACCGGTATTTTTGACGCTTTGCAGGCGGATCTCCATTTCTTCCGCCATGCGCCGCAATTCGTAATCGCTGTATCGATCGCTATACAGCGTCAGGTTCACGATCGGAACGTCGTCGATCTCTACCGGTTTGATGACCCAACCGGTTACGCCCGGCGGCACCTGATCGATATTTGCCATGATCTTATTGTGGAGTTTAACCCAGCTTTCCTCCCGGTCCTGGCCGACGTAAAACCGCACCGTGACAATCGCCTGCGAAGGAAAGCTCATGGAATAGACGTATTCCACTCCGTCGATCTGGTACATGAGTTTTTCCAGCCGGGTGGCGACCTGGCGTTCGACTTCCGCCGCCGTCGCGCCCGGCATGGAGATAAACACGTCCGCCACCGGCACCACGATCTGGGGATCTTCCTCCCGCGGCGTGAGCCAGAGGGCAAAACCGCCGGCCAAGAGGCTGATAATAATTAACAGGATCGAAAAACTCCCTTTGAGGAACGACTTAACGATCCGGTTCATCCAGTTATGAGGTAAGGCCTGTTCCGACTCGTTCATGGAATGACAACCTGTTCTCCTTCCTGCAGTCCCGAGAGGATTTCCTGCAGGGTGTCATGGGATTTGCCCAGGGTAACGAACCGCCTTTGTAAGTAGCCTTCGGCATCTACGATCTGTACCAGGTCCATTTGACCGACCTTCTGCAGCGCCGGTTGGGGGACGACGACGGCTTCGTACGTCCCCGTCGGGATGAACAGCCGACCGAACATTCCGCTGACCAGTTCCGGTGTTTCCGGCAGGGTGATTTTGACCAGCACCGTGCGGGTTGCCGGATCCGCCCGGGGAATCACCTCCCGAACCTTTCCCTCGTAGGTCTTTTGTAACGCATCAATTTGTACGGAAAATTGGTCGCCGACATGTAAGTAGGGCAGTAAGGATTCGGATACGACGGCATGGAGTTCCGGGTGTGCTTCGGTCTCCAGGATAAATAGCGGTTCCCCCGGACCTACCGTATCGCCTAACTCCACCAGTTTACGGG
>CAZNQT010000432.1:0-4781 GCA_964574885.1 uncultured Pirellulales bacterium | reverse complement strand
GCCCTATGATGTTCCAATCTATGTAGCATGCGTTTATGACGGTAATAACGACTCCCTGAGCCTTTACGTCAACGGATCGCCGGTCGATTCGGTTCCGATTACGATCCCCTTATCCGCTGTGGATAACGTGTATAGTTATTTAGGTCGGTCATTGTATAATTCGGATCCTTATCTCGCCGGTTCGATAGACGAGTTCCGTATTTACGACGAACCATTGGCGGCAAGTATAATCGCTCAGCATTATCTTGACGGACCGGATATCATCGGCGCTTTGCCTATCGTCATACAGGAAAGAGACGGCTCGACGGAGGTTATCGAAGGCAGTATTACGTCAGATGCCTATACGATCCATCTCGCCTCACAACCCCAGCATAATGTCACCGTTACAGTGGATCCCGACGAGCAGTTGGATCTCGGCCAGGGGCGGGGCAATCCGATCGAATTATATTTCGACGATCAGAACTGGTTTATCGATCAAATGGTTGAGGTATGGGCCTTTGATGATGACGTTCTGGAAACAAATCCCCATAATGGATGGATTGCACACACGATTGCCAGTGAGGATCCCGATTTTAATGATATTCCTCTACCGCATGTGGTCGTCTCTATATATGAAAATGAGTGTGGGGCGTGGAATTTCCTGTATAGCGACATGAATTTCGACTGTTGGGTCAATCTCAAAGATTACGCTGCGTTTGCTTCCTTGTGGCTTTCACCGCTGAATCCCATTTCCCTGGACCTTTTAGCGTCCGAATGGCTATCTACGACACAGCCTTACGCTCCCGGAGCGTTGCACGGACCGGTGCAGGATGCTGTGAATCCCATTCATATCGATCCGGAAGTGGTAATCGGCAATATTGATGAAAAAATCTACGGTCATTTTCTGGAGCACATTTATCATTCCGTGAACGGCGGTTTATGGGGCGAACTGGTGTGGAATCGCAGCTTGGAACAGTGGCCCGATGGCGTGGGAAATTGGCGGATAGAAGAGCCCAACGAGTTAGTCCAGTCATCACTGGAGACCAACGTACGCTTACTGTTTGGCGATACCTCCTGGAGCGATTACGAATTTACTCTCCAGGCCAAGAAAACCAGTGGCAATGAAGGATTTTTGATCATATTCCGAGCCAATGGCAATGAGTTCTACTGGTGTAACCTGGGCGGTTGGGGCAATTCCCAACATGCCCTGGAAAAAGGAATCAGCAACGGTTCCTGGGGAATTGTCGGTCCGGAGGTTCCTGGCAGTATTGCTGCCAATCAATGGTATGATATTCGCATTCGATGTGAGGGTAACCGATTCCGGGTCTGGCTGGATACCGAGGAAATCATCGACTATACCGATGGCGATAACCCGTATTTGACCGGCCAGGTCGGCCTGGGAACCTGGGAAACGGCCGCCCGCTTCCGAAACATCACCGTCACCGAATTAGGCACCGGTATGGTTCTGTTCAGCGGTTTGCCGTCTATCAACATTCAAGCCGTCCCCGACTTTTGGCAAAGCTACGGCGCCGGAACGTTTAGTATCCATACCCCGGCATTGAACAGCGATTTCTGTCTTCAAATTGATACTGACAGCGGTAGCGAAACCGGCATTCAGCAAACTCCGTTTAATATTTCCACCCAGTTGTACAGTGGCTCGATATGGGCACGCGGCACGGCGCCGGGCGGTATGGTGATTCGGCTTCTGGACGGTGCGACTTTACTGGGACAGGAGTACTTGCCTCAACCCACCTCGGTATGGACCGAATATCCTTTCAGCATTACACCCGATGCTTCTGCCCTGAATGCCACCCTTCAGGTTGGATTCTTAGGGCCGGGAACGGTTTACCTGGATCAGATTAGTATAATGGGGCAGGACGCCATGGACACCGGTGGCTATCGACCGGATCTGCTCCAGGCCGTCGAGGACCTCAATCCGCCTATCATTCGCTGGCCCGGAGGCTATTTTGCCGAATTATATCGCTGGAAAGACGGTATCGGGCCCCAATACCAACGAGTAAAATATCCCATCATTGCCTGGGACGATCAGGATGTGAACTCGTATGGCACCGATGAATTTATTGCCATGTGCCGAAAGATCGGCGCCGAACCGCTTATCGTCGTCAATATCGGAACCCATGAATCTATAGATAAGCGTCCCGAGTACATTCAGGAGGTCCAGGACTGGATCGAGTATTGCAATGGTTCGACCGCTTCCACCTGGGGCAGTGTCCGGGCTGCCAACGGGCACTCGGAGCCCTACAACGTCAAGTATTGGGAAATCGATAATGAAACCTGGTTCCAGATGGATGCCGCCGCGTATAGTCAGGCCGTACAGGTGTTCACCCCGGCGATGAAGGCCAAGGATCCATCGATCAAGATCATTGCCTGTGGCAGCGGCGGATACAATCAATCCTGGAATCAAACAGTGATCGATCAATGTGCCAACATTATTGATTATATCAGCATCCATCACTATGAAGATCCCGATAATTATCAATCCGGACCAACCGGTTTCGAGACGTATATCGACCAGTTAGGCGATATCATTCTGGCTTCATCCAATCCCAACGTGAAAATCTATATGTCCGAATGGAACGCCCAGAGCACGGATTGGCGCACCGGTTTGTATGCCGGCGGTATGCTCAATGGTTTTGAGCGAAACAGTGATGTCTTTGATATCGGCGGCCCGGCCTTGTTCTTACGGCACCTGTCCGCCTCCGATTGGAATAATGCGTTTATTAACTTCGATCATACCGGCTGGTTCCCGGCGCCGAATTACGTCGTCATGAAACTCTGGCGCGACCACTATGCTCCCTATCGAATTTCCGTCACCGGGGATATAGGCGATCTCAACGCCGTGGCGACAAAATCTGCCGACGGAAATACGCTGTTTTTCAAAGTCGTCAATCCCACCGATCAGAGTATCCCGGTAAAGCTGGTCATCGCGGACGCTTTTGTACCTCACGAGGCATTGCTGCAAATCGTGGCGCCCGGTTCTCTGTCGGCTCGGAATACGCTGAATAGTCCCGATACGGTACAGGTGGAAAATACCTATGCCAGTATCACCGACCGAATAATTCGTTTCACGATGCCCGCTCTGTCCGCCGGCGTAGTAACCATTGGGAGAAATCCATAATGAAATAGAAAGAAAAACTCTCGAAGATGGGAGTTTCGAAATTATATTACGTGTGTTTGTGTGTGTGGTAAGTTTATGGTTTTTTAAGTAAGGAGATGGAAAAATGAAAAAACTTCTTTTGTTTACCTTGGTTTGCTCCGTAGTAGGTGTTGTATCTACAGCCTCTGCGGACACCGTCGCCTACTGGCGGTTTGAAGAAGGCCCAGCGGGTACGCAAGTACCCAAAACCACTCCGGGTGTGACCTGGGAACCATCGACGGCGGACAGTTCCGGAAACGGCTTTCATTTGTCGGTCTGGGATGAAGGTGGCGCCGGATATGTCTATCGCAGTGAAGTTGCCTATCCGACGGTTCCTTTGACGGGTGATACCAATAATTTCAGCGTGAAGAATTCCGGTGGTTACCCCGCGATGTGGACGGATCCAACTGCTGCGATCAGTACCAGTACCTATGCAGAGTTTACCATTGAGGCCACGTTCAAGCTGGAAAACGGTAATTATCGCACGATCGTCGGCCGTGACTCGCAAGGAACGGCGACGAATGGCGACAACACCGATGGAAACCTGGCGGCTCTGTATTTTCAGGCGATGCCGGAAAATCGCCTGGCCATCAAGTTCTGTGATGTTTCCGGGTACTGGCATGAGGCGGTATCAGAGACGAATGCTTTTACGGGTTTTGACTATGGCTCCGATCCGGATGGTCTTCAGGCGCCGTGGTACAGTATGGCTGCGGTCAGCGATGGTGACACCTTGTCGCTGTATCTAACGGAAATTGGCGCGGGCGGATGGGATCTGATCGCTCAGACCGATATGACGGTCGTCAATCCCAGTTCGGACACGACCTTGACGGCTGGCCTCGGCAGCGGTGGCGACTGGACAGCGGGCGAATGGAGCGTAGGACGCGGAATGTATGCGGGTGGACACGGAGACCGTGCCTGGGGCTACATTGATGAAGTGCGTATCAGCGATGCGGCTCTGACCACGAGCGAATTTCTGGTACCCGAACCGGCCACCATGGCCATCCTCGGACTGGGTTCTCTGCTCGTCCTGCGACGACGTCGAAAACCGTAAGTTGCGGCAAAGAGGATCGAGAGAGCTATAAGAGCTATACAAAACAATTGTTGAGTATGGCACAGGGAATGTATGTCCCCCTTGAGCCATTGTCTCAAGGGGGCATATTTTTTTATCGCTAACCTTGACCGACCATTTTTTCGATAATACTATCTGTAACAGCGATGGGTTTGATGAAAATAAAAAATTTAATTTTGGTATTGTGTATATGTTTTTTATCGGAGTCTGATGTATCGGCGGATCTGGTTCATCGATACAGCTTTACCAATGGCGAGGTCACAGCGGTGGATTCCGTCGGTGGCCAACACGGCTCTTTAGTCGGCGGCGCCCTGATCAGCAACAATGCCGTACAACTCGCCGGCGATAACGATTACGTGAACCTGCCGGGCGGCCTGATCACCGGATTTACCAGCATGACCCTGGAAACCTGGTTCGCCTATTCCTCCAGCAGCGCCTGGACGCGCGTATTCGATTTCGGTGATACCAATGGTTCCACAAACCTCGGAAGATATTATATCTTTTATACCCCGTATAGCGGCGCCTCCACCTCACGAATCGCGATTTCCGATGCCGATCCAGGATATAACCATGAGG
>CAZNQT010000431.1:0-4808 GCA_964574885.1 uncultured Pirellulales bacterium | reverse complement strand
AATAAAAGGTGTGCAATGCACACCCTACCGGACTGACGGGTCCGAAAGTGTGATATAACCACGAAGGACACGAAGAGCACGAAGGAAAATCAAAATAAACAGCAAAAATAAAATATGCATCATAGCAAGATTAGATACATCCTGAAGGAAATAATACAGGTCAGCTTTTGGATTTTTACTTTTCGATTTTTTCGAGGTGTCTTGCGCTTACGTAAAAATCCTTTAAGTGCGATAAAAGATTTCGAGAATCTATTGAATAGAGGAACCTTGAAAAACCAAGAACATTTAATATACGAGCTACTTGTTGAAGCATACGCCAAGACAAATGAAAACCAGAAAGCGAAAGAGTGTTTTAAAAAAGCCTTAAGCTACGGAAGGAAGTTTACGGTTCACAGCTCTAACATATATCAATGGTTGGGTTGGGTATACTACAGGGAAAAAGATTATGAAGAAGCTTTGCATTGTTTTAAAAGAGCAAGATTTTTTTGTAAAGTAGAATCGTTAAATTTATGGGCGATCGACAAAAAATGGTTAGATGAAAGAATTAAGTTGCTAGAGAATCATTTATCCTCTAGAGGCAAAAATGATACTTCACTAGAAAATGATGTATAAATAATTTCAGAAAATCCTTAACGCTTAAATTGGTTACATAAAGAGTTGAATAACAAGATAAATAAATATTCCGAAAACGAGTACTTACCTCGGTTGATCGCTTGGGAGGTGACGCGGAGTTGTTATCTGCACTGCAAGCACTGTCGGGCGGGGGCGGAGCATCGTCCATACGAGAACGAGTTTACGACGGAGGAATGTTTTCGCCTGCTGGAGAATATCGCGGGATTTTCGCAGCCTATCATTATTTTGACCGGCGGGGAACCGATGCTGCGGAAGGATATCTACGAGATCGCCCGACACGGACACGAATTGGGTTTGCGCATGGTAATGGCGCCGTGCGGGGAATACATTGATGACGAAGCGGTTGTCAAAATGCTCGAATCGGGGATTCAATGTATTTCGATATCGCTGGATGGGGCGACAGTTGTATCGCATGACGGATTCCGTCAGGTGGAAGGCGCCTTTGCCAGTGCAATGAAGGCGATCGAGGCTGCAAAGCGTAATGGCCTGGCCTTTCAGATCAACACCACAATCACGAAACATAATATCGATGAAGTAGGGAAGATTCTGAATTTGGCGGAGCGGCTGGGGGCGATTACGTTTAATCCATTTCTGCTGGTGCCGACGGGACGGGGCAAGGCGCTGGCGGAACAAGAGATAACACCGGAACAATATGAAGCGGTATTGCATTGGTTGAACGAGCAGCGGGGCAAAACGAAGATGGCAATCCGCGTGACCTGCGCGCCGCATTATCAACGGATTATTCGTCAGCAGCCGCAGTTAGTTGAAAATGAGAATAAGCAAGATAGCCAGCCACCCCCAAGCGAAGCTTGGCGGTGCCACCCGTTGCGGCCACCGGGTACGGAGACGGGGCATGGTCCGATGGCGGGGTGCATGGGCGGTAAGAGTTTTGCGTTTATCTCGCACGTGGGTAAAGTACAGATATGCGGATTTCTGGAGGAAGCGGCCGGGGATTTGCGAGAATCGAACCTGGATTTTGAGTCGATCTGGAAGAATTCGACGTTTTTGCAAAATATTCGGGCTGTGGATGAATACAAGGGCAAATGCGGCTGGTGCGAATACCGGCGCGTGTGCGGAGGGTGTCGGGCACGGGCGTATGCTATGCGAGGGGATTATATGGAATCGGAGCCGTTCTGTGTATATGAGCCGCAAAGGAAAGAGAGATAGCCACAAAGGTCACAGAGAAAATTAAAAATCAAATAGTAAAAAGTAAAATTACAAAGCAAAATTCAAAAAGTTATCTATGATGACGGACTTACAGAAGAAGGTATTAGGTATTATTCAAACTGGATTTCCGATTGTGGAGCGGCCCTATGCGGATGTGGCACGGCAAGTGGATTCAAGTGAAGCCGCGGTAATCGCCACAATACAGGAATTGAAGGATGAGGGAATCATTCGGCGAATCGGGGCGATTTTTGAGGCGAAGCGGTTGGGGTATGTCAGTACGCTGGTCGCGGCGCAGGCGCCTGTGGAACAGGTTGAGGCGTTTGTGGCGGACGTGAATTCGCTGCCGGGTGTGAGTCATAACTACGGTCGCGAGCATCGATTCAACGTTTGGTTTACGCTAACGGCGCCTAATAAAGATACGATAGAAACGACGCTGCACGATTTAAGAACGAAATACGGGATTGAGGAGATGTACAGTCTGCCGGCAATACGGCTTTTTAAGATCAAGGTGGATTTTGATTTATCGGGGAAAAAATCAAATAGCAAAAATCAAAATACAAAACTACAAATAAAAAATCAAATTGAATTGGACAATAAGCCACAGATATTTAAGGAAGAACAGAAAGTTTTGATTCGCGAATTACAGGAAGACCTGCCCGTTACCGCAGCGCCGTATGAGGAGATAGCACAGGTTGTGGGAATGGAGCAGGAGGAGGTATTGGAGCAGATACGGCAATGGAAGGCCGACGGTACGATTCGGCGGTTCGGGGCGAGCGTGCGACATCATAAAATCGGGTTCAGCACGAACGGCATGGTGGTCTTTACGCTGCCGGAGAGTCGAATCGAAGAGGCCGGAAATCGATTGGCGGAATATAAACAGGTGAGTCACTGCTATCAACGTCCCGAAGCGCCGGGGTGGCCATATAATTTGTTTGCGATGACCCACTGTCAAACGAAAGAAGAATTAGACGAGATTGTTAAAGAAATGGTGGATAAAATTCAACCTTCGGCGCATGATGTTCTGGTGACGACGACGGAATATAAAAAAACGAATGTAAAGTATTTTGTAGGAAGAAGTGGTTAGTGATTAGTGATTGAAGGAATAAATGATGAGTGAGGCGTTTGAGCAGATGTTTGCGCGGGCCAAACAAGTAATCCCGGGAGGCGTGAATTCGCCGGTACGGGCGTTCGGGGCGGTCGGGGGCGCACCGGTGTTTATGAAGCGTGCCAAGGGTGCGTCTCTCTGGGATGAGCAAGGGAAACGTTATCTGGATTACGTGGGTTCGTGGGGCCCGATGATCCTGGGACATAGGTACGGACCGGTACTCGGCGCGATCAAACAGGCGTTGAATAGAGGGACCAGTTTCGGTACGGCCACGGTGGGAGAAGTCCGGTTAGCCGAAAAAATTATCTCCATGATGCCGAACCTGGAGATGGTGCGGTTGGTGAATTCCGGCACGGAAGCAACGATGAGCGCGGTGCGTCTGGCGCGGGCCTATACGAAACGTAACAAAATTATCAAGTTCGCCGGCTGTTATCATGGGCACGGGGATAGTTTTTTGGTCCAGGCGGGATCGGGAGCAACGACGTTGGGTGTACCGACGAGTCCGGGCGTACCCAGCGTGGTGGCGAGCGACACCCTGATCGCCTGTTTCAATAATATTGGTTCCGTGCGTAAATTAGTAGAAGCATACCCAAAGGATATCGCCGCGGTCATCCTGGAACCGGTGGTGGGCAACGCGGGCGTCATTCCAGCCAAGATGGGTTTTCTCCGCGAACTACGTGAAATCACCCAACAGCATAAAATTGTGTTGATATTCGATGAGGTGATGACGGGATTTCGGTTGGCGCCGGGCGGCGCGCAGCAGTTGTACAACATCGATCCGGATTTAACTACGCTGGGTAAGGTGATCGGCGGGGGGATGCCGATCGGGGCGTTCGGGGGTAAACGAGAGATCATGGAAATGCTCGCGCCGGCGGGACCGGTGTATCAGGCGGGAACTCTGTCGGGCAATCCGGTGGCGGTGGCGGCAGGATTAGCCACCTTGAATGAATTGCACGCTGAACTCTATAGCACCCTGGAGCAGCGTGCGGCGCAACTGGAAAGCGGTATCCGGGACAATCTGCAAACGCTGGATATGCCCTGTACCTACCAACGGGTAGGCAGTATGGCGAGTTTATTTTTCACGGATCGGCCCGTGCGGAATTTTGAGGATGCCCTGACATGCGACACGGAGGCCTTCGGTCGATATTATCATGGGATGTTAGAACGAGGGATTTATCTGCCGCCATCGCAGTTCGAGACGTTTTTTCTCTCGGCGGCCCACAGCGAAGAAGATATCGAAAAAACCATCAAGGCGAATTACGAGGCACTGAATTTGCTGTGCTGAAATAGAGACGTAAAAAACTTGTTATAATTACCCCCCTTTTTCCGATGAGAGTCATACAAGAAATAAATTACTTTTTCTTTGATCGATCTCCTGAGGCAAAATCACCGAAGGCGAAAACGCAGGGGAGGTCCACATAATAACTATCCTCTTCGATCTGTTCCAACACGTCCGACATATATTCATCCCAACGGGGCGTAATGGGATGATTCTCCAGATCCCGCCAGGATTTCTCGTCTGGCGCCGTGGCGAAAAGGAAAAGAAGTTCTCCATACAGGTAAATCGCCATATTGATCTGGTAGGAATTCATAACCTCGATCATCTCCGGCCAAAGTTCATCGTGGCGTCGTTTGTATTCCTCAATGGCATCCGGTTTTAATCGCAATACTTGTCCTATCGTAAACATCGGCTCTTCCTTTCTCTTCAAACTTTTCCCCGATATGACTCTTCCGTCCGGACACATAAATCAATAGATCCAAATATCATATACTTCATTTTTCTTAATAACCGCATTTCCGTAATGGTTTATTGCCTATTTTCACTTGTTCCTGTGGGCGGCGACAAACTCCGGATCGTGATAATTTCGGAAAATGTTATACATTGTCATCGCATTTTCTACCG
>CAZNQT010000430.1:0-4817 GCA_964574885.1 uncultured Pirellulales bacterium | reverse complement strand
GTGTATGAACGGAAGCTCTATCCCGGGTACGTATTTGTGGAAATGGCCCCGGCCGAAGACGGCAGCATACAGGACAAGGCCTGGTTTATTATCAAGGAAACCGCCGGCGTAGGCGACTTTATCGGGACCGAAGGCAAACCCAGCCCCATGAGCGATGTGGATGTCGCCAAAATGCTCGGCCAGGTCGAGCGACAGGAAGATTCCCCTTCCATTCAGATGGAATTCCGCAAAGGCGACCGCATTAAGATTAAGGGCGGCTCCTTTGAAGGATTTGAAGGCGATGTCGAAGATATCGACTCGGAAAAGGGAACCGTGCAGGTCACGGTGACGATTTTCGGTCGCGCGACACCGCTGGATATCGAATATTGGCAGTTGGAGAAGATATAGAAGAGCCGTCAATTGGCGAGTCCTGCCAAGGGATGGCGTGAAGAGAAAATAACAGGATACGTACTACCATGGCAAAAAAGATAGTAACCCAGATCAAGCTGCAGGCCCCCGGCGGCCAAGCGACGCCGGCGCCGCCGATTGGCCCGGCCCTGGGCCAGCATGGCGTCAATATCGGACAGTTTGTCTCTCAGTTTAACGAAAAATCCAAAGAACATAACGGTATGCTGGTGCCGGTGGTCATCAACGTCTATCAGGACAAGACCTTCGATTTTATTATTAAAAGCCCGCCGGCGGCGGAACTCTTGAAACAGGCGGCGGGAATCGTCAAAGGCAGCGGCGTACCGAATAAAGAGAAAGTCGGCTCCGTCTCCCGCGATCAGGTGAAGCAAATCGCCCAAACCAAGTTCGAGGATTTGAATGCTTATAATCTGGATCAGGCCGTGAAGATCATCGAGGGCACGGCCCGGAGTATGGGATTGGACGTAGCCGAAGCTTGAATTACTGCCGGGGGGACAACAAGATACATCCAGTTGGGCAGGGACGAGATAGTACCGAAAACGATACAATAAAGTAAGACGGCGTACCACGGCCGGTGACAGTGGGAGCGATTTATATTGCGAGGTGTAGCATGCGATTTCGAAGCAAGCGCTATCGAAAAGATATGGCCTCGGCCAACGGCGAAGCGATGCCGTTAACCGATGCGGTACAGAAACTCAAAGGGTGGGCCTCCACAAAATTCGATCAAACGGTAGAGTGCGTCGTGTGGCTGGGCATCGATGCCCGCCAGTCGGACCAGATGGTCCGCGGCGCTATTTCATTGCCGCATGGCATTGGGAAAACGCTGCGGGTGATTGCGTTTTGTGAAGGCGACGATGCGGACAAGGCCAAAGCCGCCGGCGCCCAGGAAGTAGGCGGAGACGAACTGGTGGGCAAAATCCAGGGCGGCTGGATGGATTTTGACGTCGCGATCGCCCATCCCCGGATGATGGGTAAAGTGGGTAAGTTAGGCCGAATCCTCGGACCGCAGGGAAAGATGCCTTCGCCCAAGAGCGGGACGGTAACCCCGAACGTGGACGAGGCGGTCAAGGATTATGCCGCCGGCAAAGTAGAATTTCGTAATGACAGCGGCGGCAATGTCCATGCCGTGGTGGGTAAAGTTAGTTTCGAACCGGAAAAACTGACGGAGAATATCACCGCGTTTGTAGATTACATTAAACGGCTTCGTCCTTCCTCCGCGAAGGGCACTTACATCAAACAAGTGTATATTAGTGCGACCATGAGTCCATCTGTACAGGTGGAAATATCTTAATACCTACGAGGCGAAAATGAGCAAGAAAGTCAAAGGATTTATTCAACGGGAATACCAGACCCATTATCAAGACGTCAACGAATGCCTGGTGGTTTCGCTACGGGGCATGAGCGGTGTGGATAATAATGAACTGCGAGGCGATCTGCTGGCCAAGGATATTCGCTTGAATGTCGTGAAAAATTCGCTGGCACGACGGGCCTTTGAAGAATTGGGCCGAGGGAACATCGGTCAGATATTGACCGGTCCCTGTGCGATTGCATTTGGCGGCGACAGCATCGTCGATGTCGCCAAGGCGATTGTCGAATGGAGTGAAAAGTTCGAGGCCTTGAAGATCAAGGGAGGGTACCTGGACGACAAGATTTTGGATGCTCAGGCGGCCGAAGCGCTTTCCAAAATGCCCAACCGGCAAGAGCTTCAAGCCACGGTCGTCGCCCAGGTTCTGGCGCCGGGTGCCAACCTCAGCGGCGCCTTAAAGGGACCCGCGGGTCGAATCGCCGGTTGTATTAAGACCCTGATCGAAAAACTCGAAGGTTCTGAAGCCGCCTAAACGGTGGAAAACATAGTTACCGGCTCGACTGCCCCTACGGGGTTAAAACGAGATGACGGCATCTCGGCACTCGAGGCGGTGGTATCCGAATAGAAGGAGTATTATTGCAATGTCAGAAGAAACAGCAACCGAAAGCACAGCGAGTGTACAGGAATTCAGTGCGGAGATTAAGAAACTGGGCGACACAATAGTAGGCTTAACGCTTCTGCAGGCTAAAGAACTCAGCGATTACCTCAAAGAAGCGCACGGCATCGAGCCGGCCGCGGGCGCCGTAGCAGTGGCCGCCATGCCCGGCGCAGGCGGCGGCGAAGCGGCCGCCGAAGAGGAACAGACGGCATTCGACGTGATCCTCAAGGCCGCCGGCGATCAGAAAATCAAGGTCATCAAGGAAGTCCGAGCCGCCACCGGTCTGGGCTTGAAGGAAGCGAAGGAACTGGTGGATTCGGCGCCGAAGCCCATCAAAGAAGGAATGTCCAAGGAAGACGCGGACAATCTGGCGAAGGTGTTGGAAGAAGTCGGCGCGACGATTGAAGTCAAGTAATCCCGGGAAGTGGATGATGACAGGGTCACGAACGGATGGACCAAAAGTGACAAACGAAACGTAACCAATACGAATGAGATTAAGGTGTAAGAGGGTCCCAATATGTATTTTCAGGATACCCGCGATTTCGGAAACGTGCCCGATGCCGTAGCAATCCCCGAACTCAGTATGCTGCAGCGTTCGAGTTATGAAAAATTCCTCCAATCCGAAACCGATCCGGAGAAACGCAAGGAACATGGCCTGGAGGGTCTGCTGCGGGAGATATTTCCGATTGTCAGTTACGATGAAAACATGCATCTGGAATATCTCAGCTACGATTTAGGCCGACCGCGTTATTCTCCCGACGAATGTCGTCAACTGCGTTTGACGTATGGCGTGCCGTTTCGGATTCGCTGTCGCATGATCCGCAAGGATAAAAATGAAATCATGGAAGACAGCGTGTACCTCGGCGAACTGCCGGTGATGATTGGCGGCGGTGAATTTATTATCAACGGTGCCGAGCGGGTCATCGTCAATCAGTTGCATCGCAGCCCCGGCGTGGATTTTATCATCGAGTCCCAGGAAGGCGACCGACCGCTGCACGGCTGTCGCATCATCCCGGAACGAGGCAGTTGGATCGAAATCAACATCACCAAGAAAGACGTGATGGTCGTCCGGATCGATCAGTCTGCCAAGCTCAGTTGTACAACTTTTCTGCGGGCGATGGATGAAAAATACAGCAAGACGGAAGATATCATACGCGAATTCTATCCCACCAAAAACGTGGCGGCGGACAGTTTGAAAGCGGAGATGTGGGTGGTTGGCCCCGTGGTCGATAAAGAGACCGGCGAAGTGATCGTCAAGGCCGGCTGCCAGATTGGCGATGAACTGGGCCGCATTCAACAGTCCGCTCTCAAACGAGTGGAAGTCGTCGATAAACTGCCTGACCCCGTGATTCTGAACTCCATCGCCGAAGATCCGTGTGACGATCATGAACAGGCGCTGTTACGCATCTATTCCCGGCTGCGACCCGGTAATCCCGCGCAGTTGGACAAAGCCAAGACGCTCTTCAAAGAAAAATTCTACGATCCCAACCGGTACCGCCTGGGCAAGGTGGGCCGTTTCCGTTTGAACCGCAAATTCAAAC
This sequence comes from uncultured Pirellulales bacterium, assembly GCA_964574885.1. Lineage (GTDB taxonomy): Bacteria > Planctomycetota > Phycisphaerae > Sedimentisphaerales > SM23-30 > JAFGFX01. The sequence continues at coordinate 907 of CAZNQT010000430.1, read as the reverse complement.
AGGACATCAGCGAAGATGAAATGACCCTTCGTCCGGAAGACTTCCTTCATTCGCTGAAGTATCTGTTTGGCTTACGGAATGGGCAGGGATACGTGGATGACATCGACCATCTGGGCAACCGTCGGCTGCGCACGATTGACGAATTAGCCACCGATGAACTGCGGAAAGGATTTCTGAAACTACGCCGCGCCGTCCAGGAGAGGATGAGTATCAAGGATCCGGATACGATTACGCGGGTGGCCGAATTGGTAAACAGCAAGAGCATCAGCAGCAGCATAGACTTTTTCTTTGGCCGTGGAGAGTTGTCTCAGGTAGTGGACCAGACCAATCCCCTGAGTCAGTTGACGCATGAACGGCGGCTGTCGGCTCTGGGACCCGGTGGGCTGAACCGTAAACGGGCCGGTTTTGAAGTACGCGACGTTCACATTAGTCACTACGGTCGCATCTGCCCCATCGAAACGCCGGAAGGCACCAACATCGGCCTGATTGCCTCCTTGGGGAACTTTGCCGATGTTGATGAATACGGCTTCCTGATCACTCCCTATCAGAGAGTGGAAAAGGGCAAAGTCACCGATATAGAGTATTTACGCGCGGATCAGGAGATGGAAGCGATCTTCGCGCCCACGGATGTTCTCGACGATGGCGCGGTAAAGCTAGTCAAGGGCCCCGTCCTGGCGCGCGTGGAAGGCGACTTGGCGCAGGTGGATAGTTCCGAAGTAGAATATGTGGACGTGTCCTCGAAACAAACCGTAGGCGTATCGGCTGCTCTGATTCCCTTTCTCGAACACGATGACGCCAACCGGGCACTAATGGGATCGAACATGCAGCGTCAGGCCGTCCCGCTCTTGCAGACCCAACCGCCCATTGTGGCGACGGGAATGGAAAAAGTCGTGGCCCAAAACAGCTC
>CAZNQT010000429.1:0-4818 GCA_964574885.1 uncultured Pirellulales bacterium | reverse complement strand
GTCCGGTAGCAGCGATAGGCAGTCTAACTATTTGGGCCTGCCGCCAGTCGCTGGGAGCTGTAGGGGGGATGTATATACTACTCGAAGCTACAGCGGGAAATATCCTGAAGGGTATTTTCGTTCCCTCGGCCAGGGTACAAGGACACTCGCTGCTGTTTCAGATGGTCCGTGTGGGAGTACGGGCGATACCGATTGTGATCCTGTGTGAAATCGCCATCGGGATGATTCTGCCGCTGCAGATGTATCCGAAACTGGATGAATTTGGCCAGGCAGAGCAGATCGCGACGATCAACGCCATTGCCGCCTTTCGGGAATTAGGTCCGTTGCTAACCGCCATCGTGCTGAGCGGATTCGCCGGCGCCAGTATTGCCGCGGAACTCGGAACCATGGTTACCTCGGAAGAGATCGAGGCTCTGGAGTCCCTGGCGCTGAATCCCATTCGTTTTCTGGTCGTACCCAGAATGCTGGCCACGGTGCTGATGACGATAATGCTTACGGTGATTGCCGACGTCGTAATGATCACCGGGGGCATGCTGACCTCGCTGCGTCTGGGGATCGATTCGGATGTCTATTACAGCTTGTCTCGGGAGGCGGTGAATATAACCGGCTTTCTCACCGGTCTGATCAAAGCGGGCGTATTCGGGATGTTGATCGGTTTGATTGCCTGCTACCTGGGCTTAACGGTTAAACCCTGGCAAGGCAGCGCCGGAGTCGGCAAGGCGACTACCAATACCGTCGTGTATTGTATCGTAGCGATCATTGGCGCCGACGCCATATTTACGATCATATTTTACGCATATGGGTTATTTCGTTGATTATGGTCGAGCAGACGCAAACCATCCAAGAACCGTTGATCTCGATCCGAAACCTGACCAAAAGTTTCGGTCAACAAAAGGTGCTGCAGGGAATCAACCTGGATGTGCATAAGGGTGAAATTATGGTGGTGATGGGCGGCAGCGGGTGTGGCAAGAGTACCCTGCTGCGTCATATCATCGGTTCCATCCAGCCGGACGAGGGCAGCATTAAGTTGTTCGGCCGGGAGATCACCACGATGACCGAGTCGGAGATGAATGAGATACGGAAACGATTCGGTATTTTATTTCAATCGGGAGCGCTATTTAATTCCCTGACGGTGGGCGGCAACGTGGCGCTGCCGCTATACGAACATACCAAACTGGATTCCACTACAATTGAAATTATGGTGAAAATCAAGTTGGAATTGGTCGGATTGCGAGAGCACGCGGATAAGATGCCGGCCCAGCTTTCCGGCGGGATGAAGAAGCGCGCCGGGCTGGCGCGGGCAATTGCCCTCGATCCGCAAATTTTATTTTACGATGAGCCCAGCGCCGGTCTGGACCCGGTCACGAGCGCCCAAATCGATCAGTTAATCATCGATTTGACGAAAAAACTGAGTGTCACCAGCGTCGTCGTGACGCATGAAATGGATTCGGCGTTTACCATCGCGGATCGGATGTGCATGTTGGATAAAGGGGTGATTCTGAAGGAAGGGCCGCGGGAAGAATTCGAGAAACTGCGCGACAGCGATGATGCGGCGTTGTCTAACGAGACCGAACGTCTGATTCGACAATTCCTGTGCGGCGCCGCCGAAGGGCCGATTACCCAGCGGCAAGAACAAAGTGATTATGAGGAGGACTTACTCATGATTAGCCTTCTGAATGAGTAGTTAAAACCTGAAGTAAACCACAGGACACATATTTAGCCCTACGTTTTACGCGGGATTTGGATTAACAAATGCAATTGTTTCAGGATACGAGAGATGGCGAAAAAACGAACGAATGAGATAGCCGTGGGTTTGACGGTTCTGGTAGTGTTGGCCTTGACGGTTTATATCGTTGTAGCCTTGGGGGATTGGAAGAATTTTTTCAAATCCAAAGAACATATCACTGTAACCATACCGTATCAGGAAGGACTCAAGGGATTGACTAAGGGCAGTCCCGTGTATCTGGGCGGAGCGAAAATCGGTCAGATCACCCAGATTGCGATTGATGATAAACCCGATATAAACAACGAGGTTTATGTCTATTTTACCATGGAAATCCCCAAAGAGTATCGTTTGTTCCGGGATTGTCGCCTGGAAGCAAAAAGTAATGTGTTGGGCGGTCAGGCGTCCCTGGTGATTCATGATCTGGGAAGGGAAAAACCCCAAATCAGCGGTAAGAAACCCGTCCGACTCCGGGTTGATGGAGGACTCGCCGATGCCATGAATACCTTGACCCGGGAATTAGACGTAACCGAACCGAACAGCCTGCTCAACCGGATTCGATACGAGTTGGATCGCAACGCAAAAGGTTCCGTTCTTGCGTCGCTAGTGGTTGCCATGGCCCACTTAAAACAGATTGCGGTAAAAATTGACGAACAAGTTACAATGAAGCCGGGCGAAGAGGATCAAACTATAATAGTCAAGGTGTATCAGATCGCCGATAACCTCAGTGAGATCAGTCGGGTTTTAAAGGAACAAATGGACAAACACGATGAAAATGCATTTCTGTCTAAGATCCTCAAAACCAGCGACAATCTCACCGATATCAGCGGGGAAGTCAAGCGACAAATGGATCCCCAGGATAAAACGGCACTGTTGGCCAAGCTGCATAAGGCACTCGACGAATTACGACAAAGTAATCAGCAGCTTCAGTCTTTATTACGCAGCACCGATACTCCAAAGCCGCAATCGAACCTCGAAGAAATCCTGGCGGGACTGGATGAAGCGATCCGCCAGATCAATCTGTTGATCAAACACCAGTATCCTAATATCGATCAGGCCATCCAGAATATCGTCGATGGAACGGAGGATTTCAAAGAGGGGCTCTCGGATGTGAAACAACAACCCAGCAAACTTTTCTTTAGTAATCCACCCGACAAATCGGAGAATGTAAAATGAAACTAAGTCTTACGTGGATATCCTTAGGCGCCGGACTGCTGTTCTTCTGCCTCGGTTGTAACCAGGCCGAAAATCAACGTTACTTTCTGCTGGAGGTACAGCGAGAGGGAAATCCGCAGCCACTCTCTCACGAGGGTATCCTAACGGTGCGTCCCTTTTCGCTTTCACCGGGATATCAACCGAAAGAATTAACCTATCGCACGGGAGAAGTCCAATATGAATCCGATTATTATAATCGGTTTATTACGGACGTGGGCCGTCAAGTCGCCGAACAGACGGGTCGATGGTTGTCCGATTCCCACTTGTTCTCATACGTGGTCCCGCCCGGCAGTACGATGTGTGCAACTTATTTATTAGAAGGTAATATTACCCGTCTGTACGGAGATTTCCGCGATAAAAACAACGCACAAGCCGTAGTCGGCATCACGTTTTATCTTCTAAACATAGCAAATCGTAAACCGGAAATAATATGCAGCGAGACCTATGAGGTCGCCACATCCATATCCGAAAATAAAGTGGAATTGTTAATCGAAGCTTACAATGAAAGTCTAAAAAAAATCTTCACGAAACTGGAACAAGATATAAGTCAATCGTTCCCACCCATCGAAGGCAAACCCTAAGAGGCTCTAACCAAGCTGTGTCATTCCTGCGAAGGCGAGAATCCAGAAGCCAGATCGCGAGGTCCGGTTAGAATGCCTTAGGGTGTTCCGGCATTCTGGAGCCATTGCTGGGCCAAAATGGCGTAGTCGCCCAAGTCAATTCGTCCGTTGAGATCGAGGTCAACCCAATTGCACCAGTCGGGTTCGGAGCAAGGATTACCCCATCGATCCACGAGTTCTTTCAGGTCCACCAGGTTGACGAGAGTATCCCGATTGAAGTCGGCGCCATAGGCAACCAGAAGTTTGACCTCCCGTTGAAATTGATTGGAACCGGGATCGCAGCCAATGGAGAAATTCAGCAGGCAAGCATAAACACCCAGAGGTTTGGTTTTGGCGTTTTCGTTTACGGATACCGAAACAGGATCGATTTCTGAGGGGCCGGTAGTACCATAATACACCTCCGGTAAGTCAAGCCAGTCACAGGGAGCGGCCTTGGAGATGGTCCAGGTGATGGGATTCGTACTCAGATTCACGACCTCAAAGGTGATTAGATTCGGTTCGAACGTCCCGCCCGGCAAACCGGCGGAAACAATCGGCTCGGCAGGCCAGACGTCCCAATCCTCCGACCCCGTGGTGGGTTCGGTGACGAGTAAAGCATCTTCCAGGAGAACGCGATTGGCCTGGTCGCATTCAGGTTTGACAATTATATTCCAGAGAGTGGCAGGCTCATCCGTCAGGTCTGCCTGACAGGTGATGGTGTTCGGATCGGTGACGAGTATATTGGTCGCGTTCACTTTGGCAACGTCGTCTCGATACACGGTCACTTCAGAATCCAGGTTAATCAGCCTGCGGTCGAGACCAAATTCATTGGTCTGAAAGAATTCGATGGATTCGCCGCCGTCGTTTTCAAAGTAGTCGAGGACGAGATAATATCTTCCGGCCGCGGGAAAGTCATAGGTCATGGTTCCGACGGTAACATTGGTTACGTCGGTGGTTGCGGCAGTACGGAATCCCGGATACGCCCCCACAAGGTCGCCGTTGATGGTTAAGGAGAAGCCTTCATCGCTGTTGACCCCGAAATAACGTATTCCCGGCGAGGACACTTCGATATAGCCGGTAAACCGAACGGCGAAATTAAAGTTATTCGTATCATAGGGCGGATAAAAGTTCGATTCATTGTCAGGAAATTCCCCATGAGGGATACCACTATTGTAGAGATTGAGCACGGTATGGAAGCCATAGACCGGATCCACGTAACTATCTTCGGGATTATCCAGCAACAAGGTAGCCTCTTCGAGTCCATCGAACGCGAGAATACTC
>CAZNQT010000428.1:3734-4833 GCA_964574885.1 uncultured Pirellulales bacterium | reverse complement strand
CGGTACGTTGTTAGTTTGGGGATACTGGTATGGTTAGGGGCAGCGAGTGTGGTTTGGGGTCAGGATGCGACGGAGCGGTTTTTCAGACAAAACGATAAGAACGGGGATGTGAAGTTATCAAAAGAAGAACTGCCGGCGCGTTTGCAGCGTGTCTTCGAGCGGGCGGACGCGAACTCGGACGGTTTTATCACTAAAGAGGAAGATCGGCAATTCCGTCGTCAACGACAACAACAGCAGCGGCGGCCTCAATTGCCGACGCCGACGTATGCGAACGTAAAATACGGACCGCACGAGCGGAACGTACTCGATATCTGGCGGGCGCCGAGCGACAAGCCGACGCCATTGATCATCTATTATCACGGGGGCGGATTTCGGGGCGGGGATAAACGTACGCTGAATCCGCGGTTATTAGAATTGCTGTTGCAAGAAGGATTCACGGTGGCGGCGGCGAATTATCGGCTGTCCAACACGGCGCCGTTTCCGGCGCAGATGCACGATTGCGCGCGGGCGCTGCAATATTTACGGCGTCAGGCAAAGGAGTACAACCTGGATCCGAAGCGGGTGGGGGCGACGGGCGGCTCGGCGGGAGCGGGCATCTCGTTGTGGCTGGCGTTTCACGACGATCTGGCAAATCCGAAAAGTAAAGACCCCATCGCCCGCGAGTCCACGCGGATCTCGGCGGCCGTGGTGTATGCCGCCCAGTCGAGTTACGATCCGCGGTTTATTCAAAAGTTATTCAACACCAACCAGGTGGACGCGGCGCTGATTCCGTTTTTCGGGATGAAACGGGCGGCGGACGTGGATAATCCGAAGTTTCATCCTCTTTTCGAGGAGGCGTCGGCGATTAACCACCTCAGTAAAGATGACGTACCGGTGCTGCTGTATTATCCACAGGCGAACGAGCCGCTGCCGCCGAACTCGAGCGGCAATCAACATATTCATCATCCTAAGTTCGGGCTCGTATTGAAAGAAAAGATGGATCAACTGCATATCGAATGCGTTCTCAAACTGCGCAAGGATTATCCGCCGGGAACAGGGCGGGATAAGCTGATACGGGATTATGTGCAGTTTTTTGTGAAACACGTGAAGCAGAACGGGG